>JAKLHG010000407.1 GCA_022710255.1 Candidatus Hydrogenedentota bacterium | reverse complement strand
CGTTTGCGGTCCAGGCCGTCGATGTCATGGGTGGTGATGTGTCCTAATGGGTCTTGTTCTTTGATGAGCAGGTTGTTTGGGTTAAACCAATGGGTGGTGATTGCGCCTATGGCGTCGTGATATTCGGTTTTCTTCTCTTCGGGAAAGTAGACAAAGCGGTCGTTGTAGAGGCCTTCCGGCGTGCGCGTGGCGATGACTTTGCCATCTTTGTTGTATTCGATGTCGACTTTGGTTTTGCCGCTGTCTTGCCAATGGTTGATTAAGCCTTCCTGGGTGTAGGTATAGTGAAACTCGCCGCAAGACGTTCCGATCACGGAAGCGAGTTCGCCTTTGGGGGTGTAGGTGTAGGAAACAAGGGGCTCCCGATGGAAAACGTCTTCCGCGACAATGGTGTTGATGAAGCCTTCGGGGGTGGTATTAACGATCAAAGAAATGCCGTCGCTGTGGGTGACTCGCTTGAGGCGTCCGTCTTCATAGAGAAAGTCGATGCGGTTATTGTTGCGGTCTTCAATGGCGGTAAGCCGGCCGATGGGTTTGTTATCCGGGACTGTTTCTTTGACCAAAGTAAAGATCAGGGTCTGCTGGCTGCGGCTGTCGAAGAGGCGGGCTTCTTCTTTCGTTCCGGTTAAGTGGTAATGCGGGGCTTTGAGGTTGCGGGAGGTGAAGGAAGCTCCCTTGCCCAGGGCAAACTGAAGAATCTCTCCGTCTGCGTCTTCAAAGGTGGCGGTGGGGTTCTTTGGATTCAAATCGTAAATCAGGCGTTGCGACCAGTTGCAGAGCCATTTATTTCCCAGAAGGCCTTCGGTCTTGTCTTTCCCGGTATAAACTCGGGTGAGGGTCAGGGAAAGGATGCTTAGGTAGTCGATGTCGGTGCGGAAGTCAACATAGCTGCCGTCTGCGGGGTCAATGGGTTCGCCAAAGATTTTCTTGCCGAGTTTGCTGCTTCTAAATCGCACGGCGCTGAAGCAGAGGGCGACTTCGGCGATGGAGACGATGGTCTGTTCGCCCACGGACATTTGCGAGTCGATGGGGCCGTATTGTCCGGTGGTGCTATCGGCAAAGATGGTTTTGCAGCCGCTCTGGATGGTGGCGCCGCAGGTGGTCTTATGGCCGATGCGCGCCAGGGGCAGGCCGTTTACGGAAACGATGTTGCTGCCTTCGGCGATCTGCGGCGGTATGGAATGCTTGCTGCAACTGATCTTGTCGGTGACGCGGGCCACGGGCTTGCCCTCAAAAAAGACATTGGGGGAGCCTTGGACGATTTTTCCGGTGACCGTGCCCTGTTTGGAAAAAAAGCCGTTGACCAGCGAACCTGCAAAACCCCCTCCCAGACCGGCGGCGGCGCCGATGAGAACACCCGCGGCCAATCCGCCGGTTCCGACTACGGCGGCCACGGCGACGGCGCATAGCGCGCCCACGGCCACGGCGGCAAGCAAGCCGCCCAAAGCGCCGGCAAAAGGCGAGCTGTGAGCGATTTCGTGGCCGACGGTGGCGGGTTGGGGACCGGGGGAGGCCAGTTTCGGCTTGCCCAGAAAGTCCAGAAGCTTTTCGTCCAGGGCCAGTTTTTCGGCAAGTTTGGCTCCGGCCAGAGCGCCTGCGACACCTGCCATAAGAGGTGCGGCATAACAGGCCACGGCGGCAATGCCGCCGGTTCCCGCGGCGCTGAGAGCCCCATAGCCGATGGCGGCGGCGGTAACGGTTGCGCTTGCGGTATGGCCCGCGGTTTCAATGCGCTCCACGGTTTCGGTATTGCTGCCGCGAGCTCCGAGATCGGCCAACTTTTGCGCTGAGCTCAGTTCGCCTGCCTGCCCTTGTGCATCGCTCATTTTACAACGCCTTCCTGTGGCTGTGGCGCGTGGCCGGATTGAAAGCTTTTCATGACGGCGAGAAGTTCGGCACGCGAACGTTCATCAGGACTTCCCGGTGTCGTTGCGGTCAGGTTCAAGACGCTTTCCTTCAGGCTGATGACGATGATTATCTGGTGCATGGCGTTGCCCGCATTGTCCCAGGTAAATTCCAGGTAATGCCCCGGCATGCCGTTTACGCTCTCGGCTCTGTCGGCAAGCAGTTTGAAAGTGGTAAGTGCCTTCGCCAGAACACTTTTCTGGTTGGCGATGTAATCCGCCAGACCAACGCCAGCCGGCAACGCCTCGCGTGCCACAACCACATTTATCCCTTTTAACGGTAGATGGTTTGCGGCCAGCATATGGACCGAGCGGTCCTGCCAGTCGCCTTCACTCAAAGTCAGATAGCCTTCCTGCATTTGATAGAACATGGTGGGTTCCTTTTTTTAGTTTTATTCGTTGAGATTAATCTTCGCGCCTTTGATGACTATCCCGGACGGGTCCAGAACAATGGTGCTGCCGCCGCAAACGAGCGTTATTTTGGAATTGGCGGTAAGGGTGATGTCTTCGGCTGCTTCCGACGATGACTTGGTGACGTTCACCGTGCGGGCGCCGCTGATCGTCGTATTGCTGTTGCCGCCAATCGTCTGGCCTTTGCTGTTTTTAATAAGAATGTTCCAATCCTTCTCGCCGTGGATGTAGATTTCTTCACTTCCGGCCTTGTCTTCAAAACGGAGTTCGTTGAAGCCTTTGGAGTTGGGTGTGCTTCGAGTTTTGATGGCGGTGCGCGTTTTATTGGCGGGCAGATCATACGGCGGCGGGTTGGCCCCGTTATAGACGCTGCCGGTGATAAGCGGCCAGTCCGGGTCGCCTTCCATGAAACTTACCAGCACTTCATCGCCGACTCTGGGGATAAACACAGCTCCCCAGCCCCCGCCGCCCCAGGTTTGGGCGCACCGCAACCAGCAGGAACTGTGATCGTCTTTCTTGCCTTTGCGGTCCCAATGGAACTGGACTTTCACCCGTCCGTGTTCATCGCAATAAATCTCATGGTTTTTCGGACCGACGACGGTGGCGGATTGGAGGCCGTGAATAATTGGTTTGGGAATCGATTTCCCGGGTCGCAGGGTTACGGTTGAGGGGATAACCGTAAATGAATTGTCATATTTGAAGTCGCCGCCAATGCCGGTTTGTTCTCCCAGCACATGGCTTTGAGAGCCTTCATGTGTAACGGATACAAGCACGTATTCCTTATCCAGGGAGGAAAATTCGTGTCCATATAAGCGGAAGGTATGTCCCGGTAAAAGACGGCAACAGTTGCTTGTTCCGGATGCCATCCGCTCCAGCATTTTGTGTTCTTCGAGTCTCATTCTGGCCAGACGCTCACCGTCGTCGGGGTCGCCATACGTATGGGGGAAATCGTATATTTCGTATTTATGCTTCGTTTTATCCTGCGCTTTTGTTTCCTGCCCCATGCTCGGTTTTTTGAAATTATACGCGGTTTGCACAACCAGACCCGGACGAACGGTCTGTGTTAATGAAAAGTTCGAAATGGACTCTTCCGATGCGACCATGCCGCCGCCCGACTTATGCTTGAGGATGGGCACGCCTTCGATGGGTTTATACGTCACGGTGCTGTCGACAAAGACCAGCAGGTGTTTATCCTTGGTGTGTTCAAAGAAGTAATAAATGCCTTCTTCTTCCAGGATTCTGGATATGAAGCCTAAATCCGTTTCCCTGTATTGGACGCAATTGCGACGTTCTTTGTATTTTTCCTTGAGCCTGAATTCGTAATGTTTGGCGTCAATGTTATTGTCTTTCAGAATCTCCTTGACGATGTCCGGAACCGTCATGTTTTGGAATATCCGGCAATCCTGATTGAGGATCAAAAACCACAATGAAGGCACGACACTGGCATGATACAAATAAAACCGGCCGTTTCTTCCGGTCTGAATAAAATGGTTAATGACGCCGTGAAAATATCGGTCTCCGAGATTGCCCGCAACGGTAAGAAGGCCCTCTTTTTCTATGATCTCTTCGGGTTTCTTGATTTCATCCTCGCTGACGAGTGACAACCCCATGGTGAAACAGTCCGACAGCTTTTCACTGACATCAAAATGCGCGACAGCAACCTGATAGGGTGTCCCCAAAATGCTGAATCGAATCTTACTTTGTTTAAGCATGGCTATAAAGCTGTTTACATCGATCATAATCTCACCTCTATTGTATTCATAGCTGGCGCTCTAATAAAGCTTGCCCTTGCAGAGGGCCGGTTCTTTGTACCATTATCACCTGCGCTTCTGCTTTCGCTGCCGTGGTGTTTGTTCTTGTTGCGCCGCAGTAACGACATTTGAGGTTTCCGCCTG
>JAKLHG010000406.1 GCA_022710255.1 Candidatus Hydrogenedentota bacterium | reverse complement strand
CCACGATCGACGTTCTGTTCCCCGGTCAGCAATGGGGCGCGACCCCGGCCGACACACTGGCGTCCTTTGTCGCCAAGCACGGCGATGATTTTGACGCTCTTTGGAACGACCTGCTCCAGTATTTCACCGAAAAGGATTGCTCCGATGGCGTTGACTGCACGGTTGACGCCTGCGACCCGCTTACCGGCGACTGCGTAAATACGCCGGACAACGCTCTGTGCGATGACGGTGACCCCTGCACGGAAGACATCTGCGACCCGGTCAACGGCTGCACGCATACTTGGATATGCGCCGAAGGCGAAAATCCTGCCGAAGGCGAAGTGCCCGTCGAAGGTGAAGGCCCCGTCGAGGGCGAAGGCCCCGTCGAAGGTGAAGGCCCCGTCGAAGGCGAAGTGCCCGTCGAAGGTGAAGGTGAAGGCGAAGGTGAAGTGCCCGCCGAAGGCGAAGGCGAAGTGCCGGTTGAAGGTGAAGGTGAATGTGAAGCCACTGCGGTTCGCACCATCGCCAATAACAATGAAGGATGCTGCCGCAATCAGCCAGTCGCCAGCATAGATCTGACCCTGTCGGAATGCTGCGTCGGTGAATGGACCCTGGAAGAAATCGTCCCCGCCGATCTGGAAGTGGCCAATATTTCCGGCAATGGTGTCTTCGATGAAGCTTCGCGCAAACTGACCTGGTCGGGCCTGACAGTCAAGGCAGGAAAAACAGTCAGTGTCGGCTATGAAGTCAGCGGACCCAAAGGCGAATATGAAGTCGGCGGCATGCTTGTCGTAGACGGACAGACCGTGGCCATTACCGGCGATGACACGCTGGTAATTGACGGTATCAAACGGTCCACGGTATTCCTGGCGGCTCTGGCCGTGGTTGCGCTCTTTGCGCTGACCATGTTCCTGGGCGGCGAAGAGTCCCCCGTCAATCCGTTCCAGAAATAACGAATCCGAATCATACTGCCCGCCGTTGCCTGGCAACGGCGGGCTTTGTTTTTCCGGCGGGTACCGGTCTGAACTGAACCCGAAAATTAACGACTGACAGAACTAAAAAACCAGTCTTTGGGGCCTCATGTCCTTTATGTCCTTTGGGTTCTTTGGGTCCTTTGGCTCCTTTCTAACGCGACCCGCTTCAATTGTTATTGACCACGGTAAAATCAGCGTCCACGGTATGGTCATCATAGGGACGTTGGCTGTCGCAGGTACCACGGCCCGGGTTTCCCGCGCAGCAGCCGGCTTGGGTTTGGCCGTCGGGCGCCGCCTGCCGGTAAAGGGTTTCCGCGGCGTTGTGTGAGGCCCGGGTCACGGCTGTCGAAGCGTTGCGTATGCCGTCCGGGTCGTTTCGTTTCAGCGCGTCACGCAGGCCGTCCAGAGCGGATTCGAGGTTGGCGCGCGCGCCGCTGTCCAACTTGTCACTGTGCTCACGCAGCATCGCTTCCGTCGTATAGAGCAGGTGGTCGGCCTTGTTGCGCTCCTCGATTTCTTCACGGTTGCGCTTGTCTTCGGCGGCGTGCTGTTCGGCCTCGCGAACCATGCGTTGCACGTCCGTTTCATTGAGTCCCGAAGAGGCTTCGATGCGGATGCGCTGCTCCTTGTTCGTGGCGCGGTCTTTGGCGGACACGTGGAGGATGCCGTCGGCGTCTATGTCGAAAGCAACCTCGACCTGGGGCAGGCCGCGCGGCGCGGGCGGGATGCCCTCAAGGTTAAACCGGCCCAGGGTCCGGTTGCCCGAGGCCATCTCACGTTCGCCCTGCAGCACATGCACCGTCACGGCGGTCTGGTTGTCTTCGGCGGTGCTGAACACTTCCTTCTTCGAAACGGGGATGGTCGTGTTGCGCTCGATGAGTTTGGTGAATACGCCGCCTAGCGTCTCGATGCCGAGCGACAGGGGCGTGACGTCCAGCAGCAACACGCTCTTCACGTCTCCCGCGATAACACCGCCCTGAATGGCGGCGCCCACGGCGACCACCTCGTCCGGGTTGACGCCGCGATGGGGGTCTTTGCCGAACAAAGATTTGACCTTTTCGATCACGGCGGGCATGCGCGTCATGCCGCCCACGAGGATGACCTCATCAATATCGGCCGTCTTAAGGTTGGCATCGGCGAGGGCCTTTCTGCACGGTTCTTTGGTGCGTTCGACAAGCCGCTCGCACAACTGGTCCAGTTTCGCGCGGGTAAGGGTGCAGTTCATGTGTTTCGGACCTCCCCCATCCGCCGTGATGAAGGGCAGGTTCACATCGGTCTGCAATGTGGACGACAATTCGCGTTTCGCCTTTTCGGCGGCTTCCTTCAGCCGCTGCAGGGCCATCTTGTCGTTGCGCAGGTCGATGCCCTGATCGCGCTTGAACTCATCAGCCAGATAATCCATAATCACCTGGTCGAAATCATCACCGCCCAGGTGCGTGTCGCCGTTGGTGCTGAGCACCTCGAAACTGTCATCCTCAATGGCGAGGATGGAGATGTCGAAGGTGCCGCCGCCCAGGTCGTACACGGCGATCTTCTCGCGCTTCTTCTTGTCCAGACCATAGGCCAGCGCGGCCGCCGTCGGCTCATTGATGATACGGGCGACCTCGAGGCCCGCAATGCGCCCGGCGTCCTTGGTGGCCTGGCGCTGGGCGTCATTGAAGTATGCGGGCACCGTAATCACCGCCCTGGTCACCTTTTCGCCCAGGTAGGCTTCGGCCGCCTCCTTCAGTCTCTGCAGGACCATGGCCGAGATTTCCGGGGGACGGTAGGCCTTGCCTTGGATGTCCATCTGGCAATCGCCGTTGGCTGACTGGGTGACTTTATAGGGCACCCGGCCCCGCTCTTCCGCCACCTCGGAAAACCGTCTCCCCATAAACCGTTTAATGGAGAAGATGGTATTTCCCGGGTTGGTAACCGCTTGACGCCACGCGGTAGTGCCCACGAGGCGTTCTCCGTCTTTCGTAAAGGCTACGACCGACGGGGTTGTGCGTGACCCTTCCGGGTTGGTGATTACCACGGGATCGCCATTTTCCATGACAGCCACACACGAGTTGGTGGTGCCAAGGTCTATTCCAATTATTTTTGACATGATGTTTTATCCTTTCCTTTGGAGTTTGTTTACCTGTAATGCAATTGGGCTCTGTTCACCCTCGGTTGCATTTACTTATAGGAAGCATATTGTGTGCCAGACCCGGATGAAGCGGGTGTGGTCTTTTAACTTTCTGAATTCCAATGAGATAGAGGAAGTCGGGTGATGGCGGGCGTGAAGGCAGGTTTTGCGGGGTGTTTCAGTTTGAAGCGGTACTGGGGCAGATTGAAGCAGAAGGGGAGGTAAAGGAGAAAATGGACGGAATGGACAGAATGGACGAAACGGAAGGGAAGGACTCGAGCAAAAATGGGACTGCCTCCGGCGCGCGCATAGACTCTACAGGGTATAGGCCACTCTGAACCGCGGCGGTGGCTGTCCCAATTTTTGCGGGCGTATCGGGCAAGACCGAAAAAAGCGGGACAGTTCCCTCCGCGCGGGGGATTCGGGCTTATCGGGCTAAAATAATGGCTACAGTATTAGCGTTCTCTCGGGCCTTTTTGTATTACGCGGCGGGGACAGTCCCATTTTTTCTAAAAATCAGCGCGGCGGCACCGGTTGTTACCGTGCGCCGCCGCGGGGGAGTGCATTAATCGGGTATTATTTTTGGCGTTTCCGCAGGGCGGTTGCGCCCGCAATCGCCGCCAATGCCGCGGCCAGCGCTACGCCTGCCATGCCAGCCACCGGGATGCCCGTGCCCACAACGAGGGTAATCTGGGGCGAGGGTTCGGTAGTCATGGAATCCGACACGTCGCAGCGATAGATGCCGGAATCTTCCAGCTGGGCCGCCGCAATCGTGTACATCGGGGAATTCACGGCGTCGGGAATCACGATAAACTCGCCGCCGATGTCCTGCTTCTTCCACTCATAGCTGACGGCGCCGACCGCGCAGGAAGCGGGGTCAAGGGCCACCTGCATCTCGACTTCGTCATCGGGCAGCGCGCTGATTTCGGTTACCGCTGCGGTAACGATGAGTTTGCAGGTTTCCCGCTGTACGACCACATCGAGGTAGGCGGTATTCACGTTGCCCAAACCGTCTGCCGCGGTATAGGCGACCACATGGGTGCCGATCACGCCTGTATTTACACTGCCGCTGTCAATGATAATGGATTCGGGCGGGATGTCGCCTTCACAGGCGTCCCAGGCCGTGGCGCCCTGCTCGATATATGGGGCGCCGC
>JAKLHG010000405.1 GCA_022710255.1 Candidatus Hydrogenedentota bacterium | reverse complement strand
CCATTCTCAAGTTCATGCTGCAACCGAAACAACTCCTGCTCCAAGTGGAACATGAACCTTAACGCATCCCCGTTATTTCGGTTGGCCCGAAAGGCACGGTGTGCCGCGTTATGCAAAAACTGGAATGTGCACGCATGCTTAAAAACATTTCCGATACGTTTCAACTATTCAACCCCGTAAAAGCACTTTCCTGACACTTTGAAACGCGACAAGGATGTCGCGTCTACATTAACGTAGAAGCGCCTTCCAGGCGCTTTATTGACGCAGCAAGGATGTCACGTCTACATTAACGTAGAAGCGTCCTTCCAGGCGCTTTATTGACGCAACGCTCCTTTTGGATTATCACGAATATAAGCATTAATACGTTCCATTTGTTCCGGGCTGCGCACGATATGGTCAAACGTTTCCTTTTGCCAGAGATTCCCCTTTCGCCCGACAAGCGCATTAATTTTATTGGCGGAATACGACTTCCAGCTGTGCAGTATGGATGACAATTCACCGCCCTGCAGCGGCGCCACCACCGCATGCACATGGTTCGGCATCACCACATACGCCCCGAGTTCATAGCGCTCGCCGTTAAAATGTCGCAACACGCCGTCCAATAGTTCTGTAACATCAGGTCGCTTCAGAATACACGACCCGTACCCCGCATCCAACCAACGGTGGAACCGTTCCGGAAACAGTTCCCAGAATTCGCGGATTTGTTCCGGCGTATGCGGCTCCGGATTCCGCTTCAGCCAGAGTTCCTTTTCCTCCTGCCATTGGCGTAACTTTATCTGCGGAATAGAATCGGCCAGGCGAAAGGTAACAAAATAACGAACGCCCGATTGCCGCCAATGGGGAAGATTTCCCGACAAATGGCCGACAGGCTGCGAAGGGTCAAAAAAATAGAATCGGGTATCGCACATAGTTATGCTCCGACATTAGAACATTCAAGACGCAACGCGACAAGGATGTCGCGTCTACATTATACAACGTAGAAGCGACCTTCCAGGCGCTTTTGCAGATGTTTTACAACGCGACAAGGATGTCGCGTCTACATTTTCCCGATCATCCGTCCCACCTCGTCTATTTTCCGGCTGGCGTATTCGTATTGCTTGTGCGGCAGAAACGCCATCGTATGCGCCAGGCGCAACAGCAGGCGCATTTTCGTCAGCAATAAATTCGCCTCCCGTATCCGTCCGCCCGGCGTTTTACTGTATTGCGCCTCCGTCAGCGTCATCGCCACGTCCAGCGCCAGGTTGTCTATCCGGTTCGTCAGCGTCAGACGCAGTTTCTTCGGAAACTTCTCCGTCGTCGGCAGCAGCCACGCCAGGAACTCCATCCACGCCGTCAGCGCGCGCAGTTCCCGAAGCCCGCTCTTGGTCGTCCCTTGTTCGTCCATTGAGAATACGCAACACGTCCTTTCCATATTTCTCCACGCGGCTCGGACCCACCTGCTTCAGGGCGCCCAGGGCGCCGAGCGTGGACACGCGCCCCAGAATCATCTGACTCAACTGTTCATTCGTAAACACCAGATACGGAGGAATGCCTTCTTCATCGGCCCGCGCCTTGCGCCACTCGCGCAACGCATTGTACACCGCCCAGTCCGCGTCCTTTAACTGCTTGCGCCAGTGCTCCTTATCCGGCTTCGCGTCCTGATGCCCGGCACGGATACCAGGCGGTTCCTCTTTCAACATGTACGTGACGCAAAAACTCCAATACGGCGTGCCCTCATGAACAAAATGCCAGGATTCCAAAGAATGCACCTGCTTGTCCGCGATAAACGCGCGCAACGGTTCATCGTCAAAACCACCCAGCCGAGGCGAAAAGGGTATGGTGAATAGGCGCAACTGCAAAACTTGTGATTCCAAAAAGTAAATTCGCAATGCAACGCGACAAGGATGTCGCGTCTACATTAACGTAGAAGCGCCTTCAAGGCGCTTCGCAACGCGGCAAAGATGCCGCGTCTACGTTAGCGTACGTTATTGTTATACGCCTTCGCTTCGGGCCGGAAGGGCCTTTTCGGGCTACGCCCTTTTTGGCCCTTCCCGCCCTACGCTCTTAACGCGGCAAGATGCCGCGTCTACATTCTCACGCGGTAAAGCGGTAAAGCAGTCAAGCGGTTATGACCTGGAGAGGCGGAAACCGATACTGTTGAGCGTATCCGTCGGGGTACTGTAAAAGCGATTGGCTGAACGACAGCCGTAGAAGTAGGTGTACCAGCCGCCGCCCCGATAAACGCGGAGCGAGCCTGTCGCGGGTCCTGTCGGATTCGTCATCGAACCGCCGCTGTAGTACGTACTCGAATACCAGTCGTGGCACCACTCCCACACGTTGCCGCTCAAGTCGTAGGCGCCCACCGGGCTCGGGCTGTTCACTGTCGTTACGCTCCCGTTCGGGTTCACGTTGGTCCCGTTAAACCAGCCCACCGGCGAGGTATACGGTATCGTTGTTAGACCCAGCGGATTGTCATACGTACCGCTGTTCCCATCATTGCACCGGTTCGCGGTGCCGCTCGGATTCGTATCCGACATGAAACTGTAGATCCAGTGCTTCGTGCCGTTCCACGCCGCGGCCCGCTCCCATTCCGCCTCCGTGGGCAGGCGGTACCCGCCCGAGGTCGGCGGCGCCACCGTCAGCGGCCAGTTCGCCGCGCTCATGTTGTAGCACCGCGTCAATCCCTGCCACTGGCTCAGCCAGTTGCAGTAGGCCACCGAACCATACCAGGACACGCGCACCATCGGATGGGTGTCCATCGAGTAGTTCGTACTGCCCGGCAGGCCGACTTTGGTTTTGGAAGAGAACACGCCGCCCGAATACTGTATGTTGCAATCCGTAGACGCAAAAGACACAATCAAATACAGGAAGCCCGCGCCACCGGCGTAGATGCTGCCTGTGCCCGCCCAGGGCGTACCCGCCGTGTCGCTATACAGATACCCCTGCACCTTCGCCCAGTTCAGCACGTCGCAGTATTCCTTGTTCGTCACTTCATACTTGCCCAGTTGGTACGCACCCAGCGTGACCGAATGCTGCGGGTCTTCATCGCTGGAGCCGTACGTCGCGTCGTCCCCTGCCGCGGTCCGGCCCATGGTAAACGTACCCGCGCCCACGGACACCGTGTTCGGCACAATAAAGATGGTGTCGCTCACCACCCCGGATTCTCCGGCCCCGTTGCGCGCCTTGAAGTACACCGTCCGCACTCCCACGCCGAAGGACAGCGTGAAGCCGGGCGCCGCGCCGTACGCCGCCCACGAGGCGCCGCTAAAGGTCGCCGATTCGCTCGCCATGTATTCCGTCGGGCTGTTTGTCGCCGTATTATTCAGGGTTACCGCCAGCGGCATCGTTGTCGCCCCACCGCTGTTAATCGCAAAGGAGGAGACCACCGGCGCCGGAAGCGCAAAACTTGCCGTAACCGTAATATCGGCCGTCACATTGGTATCCGTGCGCGGGTTCTGGGTGGCGCCGTCGCTCCATTGATTGAAAACATACGCGCCCGCGCCCACGGCCGTCACCTGGGCGCCGTTCGCGCCGTGATTCACCGTCTGCGGTGTCGGGCCGCTGATGGAACCGTTCGCGCCCGCAAGATAGGTCAGCGTGTAGGTGTTGAGGGCGAAGTTCGCTGTTACCGTCAGGTCCGCCGTAAGCGTGCCGTCGCTGCGCGGGTTCTGCGTGATGCCGTCGCTCCAG
Organism: Candidatus Hydrogenedentota bacterium; assembly: GCA_022710255.1. GTDB lineage: Bacteria > Hydrogenedentota > Hydrogenedentia > Hydrogenedentales > CAITNO01 > JAAYBJ01. The sequence goes on along the minus strand of JAKLHG010000405.1, from coordinate 591 downwards.
TCCACGAAATGATAGCCCGTGTCCGGCACGGCGGTGACTTCCGTACCCATTTCGCAGTTGTAGAGGTCCTGGGGCGTGGTCCCGGAAATGGACCCGCCCGCGCCGGCCAGGTAGGTTGCGGCAAAGGTGCATTCTTGTTCTTCGTCTGTCATCCCGTCGCAGTTGTCATCCTTGCCGTTACAGCAGACTTCAGACGCACCCGGGATGTTCGGGTCCGTGTCATCGCAGTCGCCGCCCTGCATCGCGGTATAGGGCGCAAGAGGCCCCACCGCCCACACATAATCGCCATCCTGACCGAAGGAGTCATTATCGTCGTCGCGGAAATACTCGACCAGCGGCACGCAGGCCCCACCGGAACAGACGCCGCTCGGGCAGACGTTGCCGCAGGACCCGCAGTTCAGCGGGTCGGTATGACGGTCAAAGACTTCGTCCATCGCACCGTCGCAGTTGTCGTCTATTTCATTACAAAGTTCTGTGGCGCCGGGATACCGGTCCGGGGCGCTATCGTCACAGTCGCCGCCCCGAGTCGCCGTATAGGGCGCTGCGGGATCCACGGCCCATACGGAATCGCCGTCCTGGCCCCAGGTGTCG
>JAKLHG010000404.1 GCA_022710255.1 Candidatus Hydrogenedentota bacterium | reverse complement strand
CGCCGCTGGCCAGGCCGTGGCCGCGTGGCCACAGCGTGCGGCCCTCGGCATCGGGCCAGGGGAACGGCAGGCGGCCGCTGAAGCCGTGCGCCACACCACCGGCCGCATCCCGCAGCAGCAGGTCGGCGATGCCCTGGCCCTCGCGGGGCTTCGATTCGTGCCAGAGTGCCTCCAGCCTCGTGTTTGTCCGGCCCGAGCGCGTCCAGCGGTCGGTTACCCTGCCGTTATATGGTGGCTTTGAACAGGGCAAAATCCGGGAAGGACTGGAGCAATTCGATTCCGAGAGTCCCTTTTATGGGACGCTACTGTCCCATCCGCGCGGCTGGCGCCTTGCCGGCACGGTGGAAACATCCTGGAATATTACGGAAGAAAAAAAGCGGGAGGGACGGTGTTCCCTGCTGGTCAACGGAGCGGGCGTGGTAGTGTCCGAGCCTGTACCTGTTGAAGCCTTCTGGCGCACGGCGGCCGCTTCCGCCTATTTTTCTGGAGGCCCGGGTCACGCCCGCCTGCAATGGCAGGGAGACCACGGCCTGTTAGGGGAAACGGAATTGACCCGGACCGGGGAAGAGACGGGCTGGACCCGTCTTGAAAACGGGAATATCCCCGTACCGTCCGGAGCCAGGCGCCTGGTCATGGCCCTGGCATCGGAGAGCGGCCCCGTCTACTGGGACGGCGCCGAAGTCACCGTAACGCTCCAGGAACCCACACGTTGCGATGTGCTTGTCAACCAGGCGGGCTACACTACCGGCGCTCCCAAACGTTTTGTGGCGCAGGCCAATTTCGAAGCCGCAACGGCCCAGTACCAGGTCATACAGGAGGATGGACCGGTCCTGCAAGAGGGCACGTTTGAAAAGGCCGGCCGTATCCAGGGATGTTATGGAAACGATTGGGAATTCCAGTATTACACCGGGGACTTCACCGGGGTGGAAACTGCGGGCGCCTGTCGCGTGCGGGTTCTGCTGGACGGCGTTGAATTTATTTCCCTGCCGTTTGAAATCGCTCCGGACCGGCTGTGGACGGCAACGGCCCGGGCCGCTTTCCGGTTCTTCTATTATCAGCGCTGCGGCATGGAAGTACCGGGCTATCATGGCGCCTGCCACCTGGACGATGCCTGCGGACCCGACGGCGCCGGACAACAGCCCCTGTGGGGCGGCTGGCACGATGCGGGGGATTATAACAAGTACCACAATGCCCCCTATGTGTTCGGCCTGGCATGCGCCTATGCCGAACAACGGAACGCCTTTGACGCGTTGGGGACGGAGCCTTCGGGATTTGCCTCCTTTTTCGATGAAATCCTTTGGGGCGGCGACCACGCGCGCCGCATGGTCATGGCGGATGGTTCCGCCTTCGGGCCCATTACGTCCGGCTACGGCTACTTTGGCCCGCCCGAATTGGAGACGGACAACCTCCCGGGCACGGGCGACGAGCGGCCGGGAAATCCCGTGTCGGGTGCCGACCCGGATATGCACCAGGCGGCGCTTGCCCGCATCGCCGTGCTGCTCGGAGGTAAAAGCGCCATGGCCGTGGAGCACGCGGTATGGGTGGAAACCGCCGCGCGCAGCCTCGCCTACTCCCTGAAGACGGGACGGCGGGACCTGTTGCAGTTGAGTACCGCCGTGGACCTGTACACCTGCACCGAAGACGCTTCCTACGCTAAAATCGCCGCGGAGTTGTGCGAAGCGCTCTTTCCTCCGCAGGGAGTGGAGTCGCCCTCGGCGCTGCACGTGGAACTAGCGCGGCGATGCGATCAGGCGCTGGGAACCCGCCTGGCGGAATCCCTGGCTCCGGCCGTGCTTCGAAAAGCGGAGGGAATGCTCGAGAACAGCCGGAATCCCTTCGGCGTATACACGTTCGGCCCCCCGGAAAATCCCAACTATTTCGGAACCCCGACGGATACGGGCGGATTCCATCTCGGCACCAACAGCCACCTGCTCGAAGCCGCCGGATTCATGGCGCTGGCCTTTCAGATGGAACCGCGCCCGGAATTCCTGGTCTTTATTTACGACCAATTTAACTGGGTACTTGGCCTGAATCCCTATAATGTCTGCCTGATGGAAGGAGCCGGCAGCGTCTCTCTCCCCTCCTACCACCATCGGTACACGTTCGCCGGAGTAAAGCGGGGCGCCGTTCCCGGTGGTGTGGTCAATGGGATCACCTGGCGCGCGGTCCGGGATGACCGGCCGTTCCTGGATATCAGCGGCCGGGATATTCCCGCTTTCGAATCCAATGAAGTATGGCTTCCCCACAATACGGCTTTTTTGAAGGCCTTGGCCTATCTCAAAACGGCGGAGCTGAAGTAAGAGTTTCAAGGCTGAAGGACGCACATTACAGTGGTGCGCCCCGCTTTAACCATTTTTTTTAAACCGGAGACAACGTCCCGCGAAGGTTTCTCCTGCGGTTGTGGTTGACAAAGAGGCGGTGCCGAACCATCTGATTTGCCTTCCTTTCGGGAATCCCGAACTTTCAGTTACGGCATGAACGTGATATACTTTGGCGCATTGAAGCGTGTTTCTCTCTCATGCGGCGATACGGCCGCTACCGGGACACGCAAGGAAACCAGTGCAACTATGATTCGGATTTTTCTTGTCATACTCCTAGCCGTCACAGTAAAGGCCCATGCCGAGGACGGCCCGGCCAAGCCGGATTTCGATATTCCGAAAACCCATATCGAGGTCAGGGTCATTCCGCAGGACCAGGTTCCCAAACCCGACCTGCTTCCGGAGGATGCGAAAGAGGAGAGCACCCCCGCAAAACCGGGCGAACCCATGGAAGCCCTGCAGCAGGAGGTACAGACGGTCCGGGATGAATTGCGCCTGCTTCAGGCCACCCTGGATCTGCTGATTAACCAGATCATGGCGGACCTGCGCGAGGAGAACGAATTGCTTCGCAAGGAGGTTCAGCGCCTGGCCGATCTTCAGGAGAGTTACGGCATGCCCGACCCTGCACGGGTGCCGCGTCCGGGCATCGGCATTATCCGCGAGGTACTGGACGCGCAACGGGGTATGGAAGAGGAACCGGATTTGCCCTCAAGCCCGCCCATTCTTCCCGAAATGGAGGAAGAACCCCCGGAGGAACCGGAACCTGCGGCGGAAGAACAGGAACCCGCCGGACCCTTCGAATTCACCGCCGTCCAGGAATGGGGACGTTCCCTGGAAATGGTGGAAGAACTCGGCGGGGACGCCTCCTCCCTGAAGGGCATCATTGGCGTGGTGCCCCCGGGCGGCAGGCAGGAAGATATTGAGCAACTGGGCCGGGACCTGCGAAAAGAATACGATGCCTACGACAACATCAACATTGAGGTATTTGATGACGAGGACGCGGCGCGTCAGTACGCGGAAACCCAGATCGGCGATCCGGCCCACCGGGTATTGAGCATCTCCAAGCATGCGGCCTCCGGCCGTGATGTTATACTCTATCTCGGCGGCGAAAAGGCCGAAGAGGTGACGCCGTAAGCTTCGCCGGGAAACAGGGAAAGGCCTGCAGGACTTTTTCCCGCCGTTGCCGAGTCCTCATTCAACCAACGTAAGGAGATTTTGGACCATGGATGCCCTTGAAGCCTTGCGCGGACGCAGGTCGGTCCGCGCCTATGACACGCATAAAGAAGTGCCCCGCGCCGACATTGAGGAGGTGGTGGACTGCGGCCGGCTGGCCGCCACCGCGCGCAACGAACAACCCTGGGAGTTTATGGTGGTAACGGATGCCGAAATGCGCAAGCGCATCGCCGATATCACCCAGCACGGCAAGCACATCGCGAATGCGCCTGTTTGCATCGCGGTCTTTTGCGCCGATTCCAAGTATTACCTCGAAGATGGCTGTGCGGCTACGCAAAACATGCTGGTGGCGGCCTGGGCGCTGGGCCTGGGAACCTGCTGGGTTGCGGGAGATAAGAAGGAGTATGCCGGGGAACTGGGAACCCTGCTGGGCGTGCCCCCGGATAAGAAGCTGGTCAGCCTGATTTCGCTGGGATACCCCGCATCCGTTCCGGTTCCCCGAAAACGCCCGCTGCAGGAAGTGTTGCACTGGGAAGGCTACTGAGCGCCGCCCTTCGTATCACCCGCTTTCGGCGGACCGGGCGGCATGCCAGGCTTGCCTCGGCGGAACGCCCTGTTCTACCGCCAGGAAAAAACGCTTCCACAACAAACCCGGGCCATAACCGCCCAGGGAACCGTCGGCGGCAATCACCCGGTGACAGGGAACGAGCAGGATAACGGGATTCGCGCCAAGGGCCGTGCCGACGGCCCGGGCCGCGCGCGACGCGCCCGCGGCTTG
>JAKLHG010000403.1 GCA_022710255.1 Candidatus Hydrogenedentota bacterium | reverse complement strand
CGGGCTTCCGCTTCTGTGAACGGCCACCCGGAAACTTCCGGTACAGGGTTCTGCGGAGAGGCAGGCGGTTCCGGCATCAAAAATGTCCGGTCTTTTTCCGGAAGTTGCGGCACCTCCTCAAAATCCGGTTCCGCGCCGAAGGGCGCGAAGGCTTGACGCAGTTCCGCCGCCCGCGCGGCGCATTCCAATGCATAGCGATCCTGCCGGGGATGGGTTTCCCGCCAAGTGCCATGGAAGGGCGCGTTCAGATCCACCCATACGGCCAGGCGATCACGGGACTCCGTATCCATCCGGACGTTGTAGTGTCCCTTGCGCAGCAGTTGTCCCAATTCCGTCGTGTTGAAATGAAAATCCATGGGAGACAGCATGTGCAAGTCACTTTCGATGCCGGGACGGCGCACGAAACGCTGCAGCGCCGCGTACGATTCAGAAAATACACCGCCCATCTCCGGGCCGACGCCGCCGCTGATCTGGGTGCTCCAGTCCTGTACGGTTCTGTCCCCGCGCAGGTAAGGAAACTCGTGCCCCCTTTTCACGCTCATGCCTTCCGGCGGTACATCGCCATGACACCCTGCGCAATAGCGATCCAGGACCGGTTGCACTTCACGGGCGAAGCTGAAGCCTCTGTGGGGCGTGTGCCAGCCCGGGGTAATCGTTGAAGGAACCCGACGGAAGGCGGAAGCGCTCGCGCTGAAGGGCGTTGTTTTCTGGGATTCGTGGCAACCCACACAGGAAGCCTTTTCGCCCGGTTGCAGCGTGAACCAGCTGCGCATGATTTGCAGGGCCTGTCCTTCCGCGTCCAGCGGCTGCACCGCCAGGGGGGTATTGGCGGGCGCCTTGAAACAGGCCGAACCGTCCGGTTGAACCGGCACCGTGCCGAGCACCCGTTTGATGTCCCAGCCACAATCGTTACCGAGGACCCCGTGCAGTCCGCCCTGGCTGCGATGGGAAAAATAATATTGAAACACGCGCAACGCGGTCACCGCGCCTTTGGGTACCCCTGCCAGGCCGCCGCCCTCATATATGTCCTGCAAGTACACAATCCCCTCTCTTTCGGACAAATTGACACGATCGGGAAGTACCGGGGGACACGGTTCTTTTCGCAGGGGAATCGGTTCCAAAAAAGCATAGGAATCCTCTTCCGCCAGCGGCAGCATATTGTCATAAATATCCACCAGATAAATACCCCGGGGACGGTCCTCCCCCGGTTTCGCGGAAACGAGAAACTGCTTGTCCGTGAGGGGATAGGGATGCAGGAATTGCGGCCATACGCCATCCACAAGCCGGTCCCGGATGATGGGCGTCACCGGCTTGCCCCATCCTGGAATCTCCTGAAGCACGCCGTCACCTTCCCCCCGCCCGTCATCCGGTTCAACCAGCAGCAGCCGACCGCTGCGCTGCGTGCCATGGTGGCCCGAAGCGATGCCAACCACACGGCCCGTCTTTCCGGGCAAGGGCCGTGCATAGAAAAAAGAGTTGGGAAAATACACCCCGCTGCCCCAATACTCGCGCTGGTCCGTACCATCCGGGTTCATGTGAAACAACATGCGGCTGTTGGAATGGGGCGTATCCGAATATTCCCAGCGCTGGTATAAAACGCGTCCATTAGGCAGTACGCGGGGCGACCAGTTATGGTCCTGGTCAAAGCAAAGTTGCCTGATGCTTCCCGTTTCCCGGTCCAGCAGAAACAGGTTGGCCACATGGTCGCCACCGTAGACACACGGTACCCCTCTGTATCCCGCCGTGGAACACAGCATAATCCTGCCGTCGGGCAGGTAGCAGGCGTCATAGTAATCGACATCGGGATACGTATCGGGGGTAATCTGCTGAAGGCCGGTTCCATCGATGCCGATTTCATAGACATGCCAACGGCCTTCGTGGTTCAGTGATGAAAACAACAGGCGGTCCCCGTTCCAGTGAAGGCAGATATCGCCAACAAATACATCTCTTTCCGGGCGGTAAATGGTGCGCAATAAATATGGGGGTTCCTCGTTGTCCGGTTGCAGGGTCAGCTCCACGATTTCATTGTCATAGCCGTCTCGCGGAAGTGAAGAATTTCCCTGCCAATTCTGGGGCAAGCCAAGGCGCTTTTCGTGCCGCCGCACCATGACAATCCTCGTACTATCGAATGCAGGCCCCTTCAACAGCACGTCGCGTTGAAGCCGGCCCAGTTCTGCGGCAATCTCCTGCGCGACTGTATCCCCATCTGCCCTTTTCCGGCAAAAGGCATCCCACTCCCCTATCTGGGATTCCAGCGCCGCCAGCCGCTCGAAATACGCATCTGCCTGAACCCAGTCCGTTCCGTATTCGCTACGCATGCTTTCCATGGTTCGCCGCAATGCCGGAAGATTGGGCAGGCTCATAAGACTGGACTGATTGGAACAAGCCACCCCCGCGAAACAAACCACACCAACGAATACAACACACGTGAAAAACTGATGTGCGCTCGTTTTTATTGCCATTATGGTATCTTTGAAGTCTTTCTGCAAAGTTTCAGGCCAGTGGCAGTTCAGGAATTGCGTTGAAACATGGAAACAAGTGCCGACAGTCTCCAAGGTCGTTGGCGCGCCAACGAAAGGAGACAGCAGACGTTCTCACAGGTATACTCCCATACAACGCCTTGCTTTTCGTATTTGACTACACGGATGCCCGCACGGTTAACGCACTGTGACAACAACCTTAGAGAGCCCTTCAATCTCGGTTTCATAATACGCGTAATCCAGTTTATATTCAAAACCCCGCCTCAATTAACATTGTTTTACTATCCCGGGTGTTGCAGCAGGGTGTTGCAGCAGTATTGAAAAATACATATCAGCATGTTATCATGTATTCGTGTTAGGAGTGGAATAAGGTTGCAAAATCACAAAAGGAAGTAGAAGAAGGGTATTTCTCATGAAAAGAAATGGGATAATTGCTGTTGTTCTGGTTGTCATGCTCGCGTCCGTTAGTTGCTTCGCACAAGTGGCGGAAAATTTAGGTAACGAAGAAAGAGAGGCAGATTCATACCTGTCCGCCGATAAAGACGACCAGGGTATGGAACTGGATGTCCGACTTTGTGGTTGCCGCGTCATACGGCAGCCTTCCGGTGCCGTGACGGGGAAAGTGTGCGGCTGCACTGTGGTTGATTTGAGCAAAGGCGACTTTTTCATTGTTGCCAGCGCCATGATGGGCCTGTTGGCGCTAAGCGCCAGAAAAAAATAAAAAGTACTTGCCGATTCAGCGCCAAGCATGTAAATGCAGGGGGTGCGAACTGTTTCCCATTTTTTTCGGTCTTGGTCGCTCATACCACAAAAAGAATCGGGGACCGCAATCGTCGCGATTCCCGTCCGTATCCTGTAGATGCGGGCATATCACGCACCGCTACAGTCCCCATTTTTTGCTCAGGCAGTATTGTTTATCTTGGGTTGTAAAAAAATTGCGCGTCAGCGCGAACTTTTACAGCACCCATCCTATCCGTAACTCGATCTCGAATTGTAGTACCGCATCAAAGGATACATTTTGCGTGGGTACCGCGCCCCCCAAATCAAGATAACTCTCTATACAATCGGTCCCTTCTAATTCATCAGACATATCCAGCAGGTCCGTATCGTCCTCGAAAGCCAACACTACCTCCTGACCGAATACACCCTGCGCCTGGCCGGCAAGAATTGACCTTCCGGTTGTTTTTGAACGAATCTCAAATCCTAATTGATTCAAGAAACTAAAGTCTCCTTCGTGCGCTCTGAGGGTAATATTTTTCAGGATAAGACTTTCCACCTTCACCGACCGCATCAGGAATCTCCCATATAGAGGCAAATCCGCTTGATCGGGAAGGATAGTTGAAATGCTATTATTGTCAAGTAGGTCTTCTATTTCGGATAGTCCGCAGGCTTCGCCAAGCAATATCTGGCCACTATCCAGTGACAAAAGATTGGGAACCGTTACCTCCATCCCGAGCTCGGGAATTCCAGGAAGTGTAGCATTCTCCGCTAAAACAATCTCATCATGGAATGTAAACTTCGCTCCGCATCCCGACAGTAATAACATGAGAAAAACCACACTTACGGACTGAATACCCTTCCCCATTTTTGAATACATGACAATATCCTTTCCTCGGTAGCTACTGCTTGAATCTAAAACTATCCCAAACCTTGCCACATACTACAAAATACAAAGCATCTGTTTCAATTATTCTAGGAGAAATATTTAAGAACCTATGCTTCGTCCGGGACTACGCCCGGAAGAAGAGGCGCCTTCGGCGCAACTATCTTTGTATTGTGTTACTGGGAGCGCCGGCATCCTTGCCGGCAT
>JAKLHG010000402.1 GCA_022710255.1 Candidatus Hydrogenedentota bacterium | reverse complement strand
ATCGGCGGCACGGATTGAAGATTACTGTAAGCCAACACTTCGCGTAAGGCTTGCCCCCGAAAACCAGGGGATCGTTTACCATCACCGTCGCCAGCTTTCAGATGGCGATATACTGTTCCTCGTCAACAGCAGCAATGAGCATTCTGCTTCGGGTCGCGTCTGGGCGGGTGCCGCTGTCGCAGCCCGCAGGACCGCCCCTGAAACGGGTGCCATAACCGCCTATCCAGTCACTCAAAGTGAGGACTCAGGAATTGAAGCGGCCTTCACATTGCCCCCCTGCGGCAGTCTGATGCTTTTCCTTGACAAAACCACTGTTCCCGCAGGCGCCCCCCCCGCCGTTTCCGACAGCCGCGTCCCAGTTGCCATTTCAGCCATTGAGGCACAACGCCTTGACGACAACAACCTTATCCTGGATTATATGGATGTCACTGCCGGCGCGGAAAACGCTTCGGGGGTTTACTTTAAAAAAGCGGCCGATATTACCTTTCAACAGCATGGCCTGCGTGGAAATATCTGGGACCACTGCGTTCAGTTCAGGGACACCCTGCTTCGAACGGAGTTTCCCGACGACAGCGGTTTTGAGGCACGCTATCACTTCTCCATTGAAGGGGCGGTACCAGAACGCCTGCATGCCGTGATCGAACGGGCCGACCTCTATTCGGTGTCCTGCAACGGCGTTCCCTTAACGCCCGAGCCTGATACGGGATGGCTGGATAAAACATTTTCCCGACTGGATATCGCTCAAGCAGCAATAGTGGGAGAAAATGAACTAACCATTATAGCGCGGCCTATGACCGTTTTTCATGAACTTGAGGCAGCCCACATCGTCGGTGATTTTTCTTTAAAATCGACAGACCGGGGATTTGTAATTATCCCGCCGGTGACTCTGTCTCTGGGACCTTGGACACGACAGGGATTACCGCTCTATGGGCTCCGGGTAGCCTACACGGCATCGGTGAAAATAACCGAGCCCGAGAAACGGTATGCCGTGTTGCTGCCCTCCTGGAACGGTGTTGTTGCCCGGGTAGTAATAAACGGAGAAGAAGCGGGACACATTTACCGTCATCCCATGGAATGCGATATAACCGCGCAACTCCGACCCGGCGCCAACACTATCCAGGTCATACTGTGCGGTTCTCTCCGCAATACGCTCGGGCCTCACTTCGGCGAGGGCAGCACAGGATTAACCCATCCCGGGTCATGGAACAACGCCCCAGAATCAGGACCACCGCCGGGCAATGAGTATTTCAACATCGGCTACGGCCTCCTCAGTCCTTTTGAGGTGGTGACGTATTAGGGAAAATGAACGATTTCGTGTTGGACAACGAAATTACTGGTACTGTTTTTCGACTTCCACGACATCTTCTAATAGCAAAAACAACAAGGATTATTCAGATGCGAAATTGGAATTCTGACTCCATTTTGAACCTTTCCCGAGCCTTCATGGAATCCCGCCTTCTATTATCAGGGGCAGAAATAGATGTATTCACCCACCTTTCCTCGCCCAAGACGCTGGATGAAATTACATCGTTGTTGGAATCCGACAGACGGGCAACGGAAATCCTGCTTGACGCGTTGACCGCGATGAAATTACTTGAGAAAGAGGACGAGCGTTATCACTGTCCCGAACCCGCGGCATCACTGCTTTCCTCGGAGTCGGAACATTCCGTCCGGCCCATGATATTGCATTCGGCCAGTGTGTGGCAGCGCTGGTCGTTGCTCAGTGATGTCGTGCGTACGGGAAATACGGCAGCACCCCCTGCCGGGCTCTTTGAAAAAGAGGAGTTGACCGCCTTTATCTTTGCTATGCATGTGGTTGGCCGACACATGGCGGATGAAATTGCCGTCATAGCCAAGGCGCAGGCATCGCGTGCGCTACTGGATGTCGGCGGCGCCACGGGAACCTATGCAGAGGCTTTTCTAAATCAGTATCCTGAGATGCGGGCCACCTTGTTCGACCGCCCCGCCGTCATCGAAATGGCTGAAACACGGCTGGCATCCTCCCCTGTCCGTAAGCGCATTACATTATCTTCGGGGGATTTCTACACCGACCCGCTACCCGCCGGTCATGACCTGGTCTTACTTTCCGCCATCATTCACCAGAACAGTCCGGAACAAAACGTTGCCCTCTATAAAAAATGTTTTGATGCCTTGACGCCCCGGGGACGGCTCCTTGTGCGTGATCACGTGATGCAACCTGACCGGGTCAAGCCCGAAGGAGGCGCCCTTTTCGCCGTCAATATGCTGGTTGCCACCGAAGGCGGCAACTGCTATACCTTTGAAGACATCCGAAGCGGCCTGTATGCCGTAGGTTTTGTAAACGCGCGTCAGATCCGGGATGGCGGGCGCATGGATGGCCTGGTAGAAGCGTACAAACCCTGACCTTAATATCTATCTGGAATAAAATCCGTATTCATATGCGGCATCATACAGGGCGACAATGTTCTCCGGCGGCACACCCGCCTGGATGTTATGAACGTTGTTAAAAACAAATCCGCCACCGGGTTTGAGGATTTCCATGTTGCCGCGTACCGCATGGCGTACTTTCTCGGGACTCGACACGGGCAACACGTGCTGGGCATCAATGGCGCCGCCCCAAAAAGACAAGGATTTGCCGTACTGTGCCTTCAGGTCGGCGGGGTCCATGCCAGCGGCGCTTATTTGAACGGGATTCAATACATCAATGCCGTTGTCAAGCAAGTCCGGAATATATCCGGCGCAAGCGCCACAGGTGTGATACCAGAGCTTTGCGCCTGTCCTGGACTTGATGTACTGAACCAGTCGTTTGTGCCGCGGCTTCACCAGGTCGGTGTAGATACCCGGATGAAACAGAGGACCATTCTGTCCCGCCAAATCGTCGCCAATCATGATCACGTCCACGACGTCTCCCACTTCATCCAGAAAAACGCGGAACCAGTCCAGCCAAAATTTTAGCGTTTGGTCCAGCAAGGCCTCACAAAAAGCCGGGTTGGCCATCAGGTCCATAAACCAGTTTTCAAGCCCGCGCATATACCAGCAGGTCTCATAAACAACCCCGGATATGCCGCTGACCACGGCATAAGGTGTTTCATTTTTAATCTGAAGCGCTCGGTCACGAAGTCCCTCAAAACGGCCCGGATCATCACCTTTGGGGAATGGATACGCCCGTAGATCATCCATAGATGCCTGTGCCAGCGGGTGATGGGTAATATCCATAAAGAAGGGCTGATCGTCAGGCATGGACCATCGTACCCCGAATTCATCCACCAGGTCGTGCCAACGGCGGCCGTCCCGTTCTTCCTGTACGATGCCGCCGTGCCAATCCGATGCGGCCCCTGCCGATATGTATCGCGTGTCCACATGAAACCGCTTTAAGACCTCCTCACAGGGACGAGCCAACTGCTGCACGGCATCCATAATGGTTATACCGTCCCGTAGGCCCAGGTACTCCAATAATGCTCCGTAGGCAAATTTATGTATACCAGTCTGATTGCCGCCAAAGTCTATGGGAATCCGGTCGGGAATTTCATGGTTGAGGGCGGCAAGCACCCGTTCCCGTGATGTCATGGTTTCCCGGTTCATTGAACGACTCCTATCCTTTGAGATAATTCCCATAACCGACAACAACGGTTGACAGGATTAATACAAGTACGCCGACAAAGACCAGCACATGGGTCTGCCTGTCGGTAAGCTTCCATTCCTTCAACAGAATACCCCACAGGTTGCTGAAGGCGATGACAAAGGCCATATGCAGAGTCCAGCTGGAAAAGGAAAACGCCTCCCCCATCCTGGTTTCGCCCATGCCGTAAAAGAAAAACTGCAGGTACCAGGTTATTCCCGCAAGGGCACAGAAGAAATAATTGGACAGCAGGGAGGCTCCACCCGCATCCACATAATTTTTGAAACTCCTGTTTTTAATATTCAACACGATACACCAAATCAGATTGGTGGTCAGTCCACCCAGCATCACAACCACAAGGAAGGGCATGTTTGCGAAAATCGGCGGAGTCCCTCTTTCAACAGCCAGTTTGCCGATAACGTCACCGGACACGAATGCGAAGGCCATGCACGCGCTCATTACTCCGGAGAAACATGCTACCCATAGGCCGGTGAAAAAGTTAAATTCCTTCACGGAAGATTGTTTTTCCTCCCGTGACAACTGACGTTCTTTGCGCATACCGGCCAAACCGCATAAAGCGATGCCTCCGACACAAACACCCAATCCGGCGAGCACCACGATACCCGAGCGACTTTCCGTCAGTCCCAATAGTGTACCGAGGAATAGAGGTGGAATAACGGTTCCAAATACCGC
>JAKLHG010000401.1 GCA_022710255.1 Candidatus Hydrogenedentota bacterium | reverse complement strand
GAGGATGCCGGCGCTCCCAGTAACACAATACAAAGATAGTTGCGCCGCAGGCGCCTCTTCTTCCGGGCGAAGTCCCATTTTGTATGAACTGTTTAAGGAGGTTCAGATGGCAAAGGTATCTGTGCCGAAGGTAACGCTTGTCGCGGTCGCTCTCGGCAGTTTCCTGCTCGCCGGGTGTACGAGTCCGAAGCCCTGGCCGGACAGCCCGCTGTACGAAGCACCAGCCGGGAATCCGGATTGGGAAGCCCCCGCGAACCGGGAAGAAGCCATGGCCGCCATGGCGGGGCATTATGCCCATTATGATGTGGTGGCTTATCAAGGGGAAACGCCCAACGGGCCGCTTTCCACGTTCATCGTTTCCTATGGATTTACGGACTTGGTCATTGAAGAGGGCGAACTGGTGGAGTACGACTGCTTCTGCCATGCCGAGCATAAGGCCAATCAGAATATGACCACCACTTTCCCCGACGCGGCGACCCGCGCGATTCTGCCGCGAAGCGCTGTCGTGGAGGTGTACAAAGAGGACGGAGCCTGGAAGCTGTTTCGCCCCGCCACGCCCACGCTGATTGGTATCGGCGGCAACCCCGATGTGCCGTTGTCCATGAATCCCGGCGACCCGCTAATCAAAGACGATGACGATGACGGGAAACCCGGCGTTACAGTGTTCATAACACTGTTCGGCTTGATTCGGGGAGAGATCTATATCGCCCGCCGCGAGATTTTTCAAAACGATTTAACCCTCTACTCCGACGGTAGTTTGCGGGGTTCTGTACGGGATGATTCGGAGCAACTGGTGGTCGGTGCGTCCCTGGGCATTTTGAATGCGCCGAATAATCCCGACCAGTGGCCTGATCCCGGTCTGAATCCAATCCTGCTCATTCCCATTCCTGAGGATATCGATACCTGCGAAGAACTGATGGCGCATCGGGAGGCGTTCTTTCCACCCGAGCCCGAATTTTAAAACCGGGTCAAATAAGAAAAAAATCACCCCTGTGCTGTTGTGGGCCCTGTGCGCAAAAGAGACACGGGGCTCTTTATTTTAAGGCGCATCCTGAAATAAACGGGATTGGGATGGGACGAATCAGTTGGATAAAAACGACCTCGACCTTCCCAGGAAGCCATTCGGTTATTTTTTCAGGCCGCGCTCAATGAGCAACACTGCCTCTGCCGCACCGGCGCGGGCGTCGCGGTCGGGGTCATCCAGCAGCGGGGTCAGCAGGGGGATATCTTCGGGGTTGGGCACCCGTCCCAGGGCGGCGCAGGCTTCCCGTTTCTGACCGGTATCGCCTGACGCAAGATAACCCAGTAAGGCGTTTCGCAGCGCGGGCCGCCCGGCGGCGTTTGCATGGAGATACCGGGCGCTCAACACGTGGGTGCGCCAGGCGGAGTCTGCCGGCTCCTTGTCCGCGGCGGCGTTTAACTTCTCCGCCGTGGCCGGCCGCATGGTCTTAAAGAACCGCAGGGCATAGGCCGCGCAGCCCCGCGTGTAGGCGTCGGGTGATGCCAGCAACTCGGCAAGCGCGGCTTCGTCCTGTTCGTTTCCTGAATTGGCCAGCACCCACCGGACCATGGCCTGGAAGGGCCCGGTTTCCTCTTTTGCCAGGCGCAGGACTTCGGGGTCCCGGCTGGTGACGCCCAGTTTGCCGAGCGTTTCGGCGGCATGCAGCCGGTCGGGCGCCTTTGGATCGAGCAATACGGCCAGAATCCTGTCCTCATATTCCCGTCGTTCCGCCGCGTTGAGCGCCGCCTGCGCCAGCACGCGCCACACGCCGATACGGTACTTGGGTACCTCTTGCGGTTCGTTAAAAAACACCTCGCGGACCTGGTCGGGATGCCCGGTCCAGAGCAGGGATTCCGCAGCGTGGACTTTGATGAATTCTTCACCCTTCTCCAGCGTGTCGCGCAGTTCTGAAAGGCAGCGATGGTGCAGTTCCTGTGATACGGGTATTTCCGCGCCCGCAGCGCAGGAAAGCGAAATGATCAGCACGAGGGACATGGGGATCCGTTCTCCTTTCAGGCATCCTGCATGCGGAGCAGTCGCAGGGCATTGTTGTAAAAGAGGTCTTCCCGGTCCTGTTTGGAAAGGTCCAAGAGGGAGGCCATGAGGAGCGCCGCCCGCAGGGACTCCAGGCCGACCAGCGTCGGATTGCACACGGGCGCATCGGGATAGACGTCAATGCGCCGGGGGCAAATCCACGAAAACGCGTCGCCCACCGTGACACATTTGCCCCGCTGTTGCGAAACGGGGAAATCGCTGCCCCACAGCAACCGTTGCGGGCCGAAGGTTTTCACAATGGCCATGAGCGTGTCCGGCTCGCATACAGCGGAGGTATCAAAATAGAGATTATCCAGGTCTTTCAGGGCGGGCAGCGCGCGGATCGTGTTGGGCGCGTGGAATCCCCGGCCCGCATGGGCGAGCACCAGGTTGGCCTTGGGGTATTTCGTGCAAAGTGTGCGGATGGACCTATGGTTTTCCGGGTCGGACAATGCCGCCTGGCGCACAAGATGGAGGACGATGATGCCTTCACGGGCATGGGCTATTTCCCAGGCCCATTCGGGGATGTACTCTTCCAAAGCGGCGTTAAAAGTCTGTTCCCGGGGCGCAAAAATATGGTACGGTTTGAATCCGATAATGCGGGGATTTTGAAAATAGGATTCCGCCTTGGCCCGGTCCATGTCGGGTGTCACGACAATCAATCCCCGGGCCATCTCCGCGCGGCTGACCTGCTCCAGCAGGAAATCGTTTCCGGCATCCACATCCCCGTTTTTCACCGGATACGGGAAAAAGAGGCCCCCGTTTAACCGCTGCGCGCCTGTGATCTTCCCCTGATACAGCCGCCAGGCGTCGACATCCGTTCTGTCCGGTCCCGCTCCGGGCAATTCCGGACAGGGTTGTCCAAGGTCGCTGTTCCTGTACAGGTGGGCGTGGATATCGAATAAACGTTCCGGTAGTTGCTGTTGCAACTCCGCCGCGATCGAGGCGTCCACATCATTAAACGTCCAGTTCCCGTCTTCGGCCGCGTCTCCCGGTTGTTCGGTCGCAAGGGTTGCCGCACCGGTTATTCCCATGGCGCTCATGGCGCCTTTCCGAAAAAATGCCCGTCGGGTGACTGGCATGGTTTGACTCCTTATTTTGCACCTTGTTGAGGCGCTTTCACGTTTGATGCTCACCGGAGCATGAAAAGCCGCGTTTCTCCTCGGACCATGTCCAGAGGCAGCTGCACTGTTTTTTCAGCCAGGACCGAATTGTCCAGAATATCCGTAACAGTTTCCGGTTGTGCGAACAACAAGGACTTTGTGCCTTCGGCCGTGGCGGTGACGCTGAAGAAGTGCCCATCCGTCAGGACGACATCGTCCGTCTCCGTGTACACATGAACTCCGGAGGCGTTCAGAATGTTGCGCAGCAGTTTCGCCGGACAATGCAGCACGCCAATATACACGCGCAATCCGTCCGGGGTCTGTTTCGCGGCAACGGCGACCGCGCCGGAAGAATACCGGGCGATGACCTCCGACTCAGGCTCCTCCACTGTCCACAGGGGATCCAATACCGTCTCGGTACCGAATGGCGTCTCCAGTCCCGACGCCAGACCCTGTGCCGGGTTTTCAGGCGCAACCTTGCCGGGTTTCGGGGCGCTCCGTTTCACCGTCATGCCGGTCATTTGAAGGAGGTTGGCATCATCGGCTGTTTCTCCGAGGAAACCGCCCCCATAAAACCACACCGCCGTCTTGCCGCGCGTGGTCCGCAATACGGCTTCACGCTGTACCGCATCCAGCCGGTAACAATTGGCGAAGAAATAGACCTTGGCGGGCGGCACGTTTCCGGCGACGAGGTCGCTCAGCAGGTGGATGCCGAAGGGGGCGCCCATGCGGAAATATTGGCTGCGCATTTCATAGACCAGCGGGCTATGAAATTGGGCGGTACAGGCCGCATAGTTCGGGCTGTCCTCATCCACGATGAGCGCGACTTCCGGTTCCCAGGTCGCGGGCGCCTCCAGGTGTTCCTGGTAGAACCGCTGCAACCGGCCGAGGTTGTCCCAAATCTCTTTTGCGTTAAGCCAGCCCGTGCCGAAAAGGTCCATGTACCAGGCCGCGAGCCGCCTCGGCCAGAGTTGCGCGAAATTACGCTGATGGACCCAAAAGGCGCCTTGAGGCGTGTCCACGCGTCCGAAGCCGGCATCGGGCGGGGTCAGCCAGGTGCGCGTATCGTCTTCGTTCAGCCATAATTTCCCGTGGCCGCGCACACTGTCCACGGCGCTCATGAACATGCCGGCGCCGCCCTGTTCACGGTCCAGGTAG
>JAKLHG010000400.1 GCA_022710255.1 Candidatus Hydrogenedentota bacterium | reverse complement strand
GCCTTGTCCTTCAGGCGAACCGTGGGATTGATAATCACCAAGGGATGGACCCAGGTGTTACTTCCCTTGTAGTCCCCTTTGACATAAACCTCTTCATCCGGATTCCAACTCAGCGAATACATCTCGTTGATAATATAGACGTTGGCGGCAAAATTATACCATGGCTCAATGCGGGGTTCAGACGCCAGGCGCAGGTCGGCGGGCACCAGCTTTTCTACTGGAAACTTGAACTTGAAACTGCTGTCATCGAGATGGATGTAGTCCCGCAAGGCCTTTCCTATCCCTTCAATCTCGCCTTCACCCTCTTCCGTTACTTCGCCTTCTTCTTCCCCTTCGCCCTCGCCCTCGCCTTCGCCTTCCATTTCCCCCTCGCCTTCGCTTTCGCCTTCATCTTCGCCCTCGCCTTCGCCTTCGCCCTCCCCTTCGGCTTCTCCTTCCAGTTCACCTTCATCCTCCCCTTCGACTTCGCCCTCAACGGGTTCGCCTTCCTGCGGTTCCCCTTCGCCAGGTTCCCCTTCAACAGATTCCCCTTCCTCTTCCCCCTCGTTTTCCCCTTCCTGGGCGAACGCGCTGAAAGCAAGTACCAGCAAGAGTCCGGCCAAAACAACACTATATCTGGATTTCATTAAGTATCTCCTGGGCATGATTGTGTCCCGAATCCCGGCACCCCAGAGGCGCCTTTTGTCCTGTACTTTTTTCTATTAAGTAAATAAGGCCTATGCGTCAAGGACACACCTAAACTATACCTTAAGCCATTTGAATTGTCAATAAATTGATAGAAATAAAGACCGCTGATCTGTTACCAGTTTTATTGCTACCCTGCTATTCCTGTGCTGGCCGTGGGCGTACCTTCCGATGTGCCCCGTGGGGCATTGGAAAAGCCTGCCGCATCCTTTTGGGCGCACCCGGGAAGGTACTCCTACCAAAACCCTGTGTTACAGGGCTTGAAAATCATAATTTCACCGTGCTCTTTCCCCAACATAAGGAATTGATTTTGGGGGCGGGGCGTCGAGGATGTAATAGGCCGGTGCGTCCGTCACCGGGCAGGTGTTTCCCGTGTCAGGCTCCAAGGCATTTCCCAGCCAATCCGTTCCCGCGCCCAGGCGGAGGCCTTCAGGCAAGCGCATTTGGTGCGATTTCCCGGTGGTCCACAGAGCAAGTTTCCAGTCATTTGCCGCCTTTCGAAACAAAACAGCAAACTCCTCATCGTTCCCCAGGTGCAGCCGGCCCGCGAGCAGATAGCCCTCCAGCTGTTTGGTCAGCGTTGTCATGGCAATGTAGGCTGGTTTTGGCGCATAATCCCAGGCTACCGTGCCAAAATGATGTTCGCGCTCTTCGGGGTCCTGGCCATCTTCATGCCAATCGTACCAGATACTGATGGGTATTCCGGCAGACAAATTCGCCAGCCATTGCCGGGCAAGGTACTTACCCTGCAGTTCCGGGCTGATTTCTTTGCTGGTATACCCCCACTCCCCGCTGATGACGGGTATAGGACCCCGTCCGGCAGGCATCATTTCGTCTATCATTTTTTCAAGGGCCCGGTATTCTTTCAAGGCGGTTTCAGGCCCATGTTCCCCGGAACGGTACGGATGGACGCTGATGCCATCCACCAGTTCCAGCAGGCCCCGTTTAAAACACTCCCTCAGGAAGTCCCGGTCCACCCTGGAAACCGCCGGGGCGATGATGCAGGCGTCCGGGTCGCCTTGCCGGATGGCAGGCGCCACGGCATGGCACCAGGCCATGTAAGCATCCACGTCAGGTTTTGGTTTCCAAAAGTGGTCCAGATTTGGCTCGTTCCACAATTCCCAGATAATGGATTTTCCCGCATACCGTTCCGCCAGCGCGGCGCAGAACCTTGCAGAGGCCTGGCGGCCCGCATCGGAACAAGGCGCAAGTCCTTCATCATACAAAGTATTCCCGTAGTCAATAATAAAAAGGATCCTGACGCCTCGCGCTTCCATGTCGGCAATGAGGAAGTCATACTGGCTGAAATCATAAACACCTGGCACTTTCTCGACACCGTCCCAGCTGATATCCATGCGGATGATACCCATTCCCGAGGCTTCTATCATGGCCAGGTCTTTTTCATTGCCCTGATAGAAATGGATGTTGACGCCCAGCCCCTGTGGAATGGGCTTCATCCGGAGTTCCGGATGAACATCGTCAACTTCAGCAAATCGACCAATATCGTTACCTTCAAAATGCAGGCATCCCGCTAACAGAAAAAAAGGCAACAGCATAGTTATCATGAATACGTTGCGCATGAAGTCTCCTCCATTCGTTTCCTTTGTTACCGTCATTATAGCCGTCCATCATCAACGCTTCAAAAAACAAGGGTCAGGAACACACTAAAAATAAAATGGGATTTTTCCTATGGTTCAAGAGAACTAACAGCGAGAGCAGACCTGTTTCCCAAATTCCTATTTGGGAACCCCTTTACACATGGACCATAACGCCACGAATAAGTAGCATTGAAGTCAACTCGAAGACGAGAAATGGAATTTCAAGAAAGAGTGGGTTCCCAAATAGAATTTGGGAACCAGTTGACATGAGCCTATGGCTCACCCTGAAACCACGAAAATATAAATTTTCGAAGCAGTCGCCATGAGCCTATGGCTCACCCTGAAACCACGAAAATGGGTACCAATTTTCAAAGCAGTTACCAACACACTAAAAAAGCCGTTGTATCGGTCTGTCCTTCTTGTTTCGGAAGAGACGGCACACTCGGGTGTCTGAAACGCCCGGCTTCGAAATCGCGAAATACATGGTTTGCAAAATCACGGGAACCAATAAACGTTGCCCCCTCTTCCGGACAGAGGGATATTCGGGACCAACTACCCAGGCGCTTGATTAATTACCTGAAGTGGAAATGAGATTGAATTACCAACCGCACCAGAATCCATCCCTACACAGATGAATCCGCGCGTAAAAACACGAATTTTCAGGGGGAAGTCGACAAACATGAGGGGCATGGAACCTGTATCCTGACGCGTTACAGCATAAGCCCGTGCTGGCCTAAGTCACCATGGAAGCGACAGGATACCTTTTCTAGGATCTCCACAATTCCTTACGTTCGGATTCAGGATACAAGAAAGCACTTGATTTAACGGGATTGATATCATTAAAATCAAACCCGATGTGAATTGATGCCGCTCTTATCGCATGAATCTACGGCAGCCTCTCTCACAGAACATGCCAATCCGCCTGAAACGTTAAGAATACTTGCACCCCGGCCGTTGTTGTGAGGCATTCACATGTTATGAACGTTAAACGGTCGCTTCCTGCAGAACAAGCGACCTGTATGCCCTTTGCCTGCCACAAGGTATCGGGAACAAGGTATTTGATTCATGGAATCCACACACATTTCTGATTTTGACGGACTGGATGTACATAAATGTTATCAATGCGGTAAATGTACCGCAGGCTGTCCGGTTGCCGAGCACATGGATATTTCCCCCAACCAGCTGGTGCGCCTTGCCCAACTAGGCGCGTATGACGAGGCACTGTCCTGCATGGCGGTATGGGCATGCGTCTCTTGCCAGACCTGCACCACCCGCTGCCCCCAGTCGGTGGACTGTGCCGGCGTCATGGATGCGTTCCGCCAGATGGCCGCCGAAAAAGGAACGGCCCCGCCGGAATTGCAGCGGGTGCTGATGTTCCAGCGAGCGTTTCTGGACAGTGTGCGGCGCAACGGCCGGGTAAACGAAATAGAAATGACCGTCCTGTTCAAAACCCTGGGATTCCTGAAGGACTTCAGCGTTCCGCTGCTCATGAAAGACGCACTGCTGGCGCCGAAACTGATGCAGCGCGGCAAGTTTCATCCGGTAGGCGAAAAGGTCCGTGATCGGGCCGTGGTCAAGCGAATCTTCGATCGCTGCATGTTAGACAAAGGATAAACGATGATGCGATTCGGCTATTATCCGGGATGCGCCCTTCACGGGTCTTCCAATGATTATGAGAAGTCCGTGCGTGCCTGTCTCCGCGTGCTGGATGTGGAATTGGTGGAACTGGATGACTGGATTTGCTGCGGGGCGACCGCAGCGCACTCGTTAAATCATCTGTTGTCCCTGGCGCTGCCGGCACGTAACCTGGGCATTGCGGACCGGGACCATCTGACGGAACTTCTGGCGCCCTGTCCCATGTGCTCTATGGAACTCATCAAGACAAAGAAGGCGCTGCTGTCAGACCAGGCGCTTCGCAGTCAGCTTTCCGAAATCATCGAAACAGACGTTCAGGGGAAGGTTGATGTAATCAACATGATCCAGGTTTTTCAAATGGTGGGGCTTGACAAGATTGTCGAACAGGTGAAGC
>JAKLHG010000040.1 GCA_022710255.1 Candidatus Hydrogenedentota bacterium | reverse complement strand
CGCACGCGGGCACGGCAGGAATACTGGGATGCCTTCGGCGCATTGCCGTCCAACCTGCCCGAAGCCTGGCACACGACTACATGGATAGGAGACCGCGCCGCCGAGGCGCTAGAAGGCTGGACGGGCGGAGGCAACCTGCTCATGGCAGGATTCGTGAAGCCGCACCATCCGTTCGACCCGACGAAGTCCCGGCAGGATGCCTACGATCCGGACAAGTTGACTCTGCTGCCCGGCTGGACGGAGACCTGTTTTGAGCACGATCTCAACCTGCACCGGGGATATTTCCCCCATGAGAAGTTGACGGAATCCGCGCTGCGCCGGATCATGGTCTGCTACTACGCCACCATCGAGCAGATAGACGCACAGGTCGGCCGCATGGTGGCGATATTAAAACGCAAGGGACTTTATGACACCACCATGATACTCTACACCAGCGACCACGGTGAATATATGGGCTTCCATCACATGCTGCTCAAGGGGAACCACATGTACGACCCGCTGGCCAAGGTGCCGCTCCTCATCAAATATCCCGAGAGCGCTCCCGGCATCGCCGGCGAAAAGCGCCGGGGCATTTCCAACGCACTGGTGACCAACCTGGACGTGGCGCCGACCGTATTGTTCCAGGCGGGTATCCCGCCTGCCGACATCATGAGGGGAAATAATCTCGCCGCGCCGGGCCCGGAACGGGAAATGGTCTTCTGCGAATGCGGACGCGGCCGTGTCATGTCACGGACACGCACCCATAAGCTGCTTCTGGACCAGGTCCGTAACGAGGCCTTGTTCTTTGACCTGGAAGCGGATCCCCTGGAAATGAAGGACCTTTCATCGGACCGCGACAATAGAGCGGAAATGCGGCGGCACCGGAAAGCGATCAAAGAATGGCGGCCTTTTGAACAAATGCCGGAACCGTATCTGGACGAAAACGCCCCCGTGATTGACCGGCCCAATGTGCCGCCGCGCGATTTGTCACACCGCCCGGGCATCATCGCCTATTATGAGAAACGCTGGGAAGAAGAACAAACCCGGGCCGCTTTATAAACTGGACAGCGCCCGCATTTCACAGGTACAATCAGAATAGGCCGCAAGGTAAATGGCTATTACTGCCAGGTTTGTTCGAGTAGTGTTCACGTTGCGGCAAAATCCGTATCAGGAAGGGCATTTTATCATGTTACGCAACATTCTGCTTGGCTTTGTTTTTCTTACGCTTGTGATCATAACCGCATTAGTGATTTACAAGCACCAGACCGACAAGCATTTTTACGCGGGGTACACCCCGGAACCGCCGCGTAATGTCGTGGTGGAACCGCCTGTTTCTGTGGAGAGCACCGTGGAAACCTTTGGGGTGGTCCTGCCGGCCCGGTACCGGAAACAGGTGTTGACCTTTGAATCCGACGGGGGCGAACGGGTTCCCGCGTTGCTGACGTTTCCCGCGGACATGGAAGAAGGCGCCCGCCTGCCTGCCATTATCCTGATTCACGGCAGCCACCAGGAAAAGGAATTCCTCGAGAAAATTTGTACGCCCTTTAATGAGGCGGGCTTTGCCATGGCTTGTTTTGATCAATACATGCGCGGCAGCCGGAAAGTCGAGGAGGGCGTGTTAAGCAACGGCCTCGCGTTCAGGGCGCGGTTTCGCAAGACCGTTCATGAAACACAACGACTGATTGACTACCTGGAAACCCGTTCGGATATTGACCCCCGCCGGATTTATCTCATCGGCGCGAGTTACGGCGCCATCACCGGCACCACGGTGGTTGCCCGGGAAAAACGCATCCGCGCCGCGGCACTGGTGGTGGGCGGCGGCAATTTCCGACTGCTGGCCAAGGCGCCCCGGGTCCGGGAATCCCTGGCCGGATGGATGCAACCTCTGGCCGGATTTTTTATGACGGCCCTGGCGGGGCCCGGGGACCCCATTCGCCACGCGGCACAGACGGCCGGCACGCCCGTTCTGATGTTGAACGGGACCAACGACCGGGTGGTCACGCCGGAAGCGGGCAAGGCGCTCTTTGCCGCCCTGGGCGAACCCAAGGAAATACGCTGGTATCCGGTGGACCACCCGGACCAGGAGAAGAACGGCAAGGAAGTCATCCGAATGCTGAAGGACGGTCTGGTCTGGATGCTGGAGCAAGACGCGCCCTACCGGGAGGCGCCTGCCGAGTCCCCCGCCGAACCCTGAGTCCCTTCCCCGACCCTGCAATGTTTTATTGCCCCCGGGAGGATCGTTTATGATATGGTGAAGATATGGGGAAACGTTCCCGGCACTGCCGGCCATCCGTAATATTGGATATTACCATCAAGGAGTCGATTTTATGAATTGGGCGCCGTTGGTTGACATTGGAATCTTTCTGGGTTTTATTGTCGCTGTAATCGCCTTTGCGCTTTGGAGCAGCCGGCGCAAGGCTTCTGTGGAGGACTACTTCCTTGCAGGCCGTTCGCTGGTGTGGCCCGTCATCGGCTTTTCGCTCATCGCGGCCAACATCAACTCCGAACACTTCGTCGGTATGGCGGGCACCGCCTTCAAGGAGGGCGGCCCCGGGCTGGCCATCGGCAGTTATGAATGGATGTCCGCTATTACCCTGGTCATCGTGGCATGGTATTTCCTGCCAAAATTTCTCTCGGCAGGCATCTACACCATGCCCCAGTTCCTGGAATACCGGTATGATTCGGGCACGCGCACCATTATGGCCGCCTACCTGCTGGTCGCCTACGTTATCGTCCTGTTGGCTACCGTGCTGTTCAGCGGCGCCATCGCCTTGTGCAACGTCATGAACCTGCCGGAATTGTTTATGAACCGCTTCGGCATGGACGCGGCGGCCGCGGACAAGTGGGCCATGATCGCCGCCATCTGGTTCATTGGGATTGTGGGCGGTGCCTACACCGCCTACGGCGGCCTGTCGGCGGTGGTCTGGGCGGATCTTATCCAGGGTTCCGCGCTGCTCATCGGCGCGGGCATCACCGGCTTTTTCGCCCTGAATTATCTCGGCGGCGGCAACGTCATCGAGGGCTGGAACACCTTTACCGAGGGTAGCGCCGACAAACTGCACATGGTGCGCAGCTGGAACGACCCTGACGTGCCGTGGCTGGCGGTGTTCTTTGGCGGCCTGTGGATTCCCAATATCTTCTACTGGGGCCTTAACCAGTTCATCACCCAGCGCACCCTGGCCGCGAAAAACCTTGCCGAAGGCCAGAAAGGCATTCTTTTCGCCGCCTGCCTGAAACTGCTGATCCCCTTCCTCATCGTCATGCCGGGGATCATGGCCTACCAGATTTACGGCAACGTTCTTGAGCGCCCCGAGGCCGCCTACCCGCACCTGATGAAGACCATCCTTCCCGTGGGGTTCAAGGGCCTCATGTTCGCCGCGCTGGCCGGGGCCATCATCAGCACGGTCAACTCCGGGCTCAACTCGGCCGCGACCATCTTTACCATTGATCTCTATGGTAAATATGTCAATCCGAATCTGGATTCCCGCAAGGAAATGATTATCGGCCGCGTTTCCACCGTCATCATTGTTATCGTTGCCTGTCTCTGGGCGCCCATCATCAACAATTTCCCGGGCGTATTCCCGTACATCCAGGAAATCTGGGGCTTCATTTCTCCCGGTATTGTGGCGGCATTTCTCGGCGGACTTATCTTTAAGTACGCGCCAGTGACGGCCGGCAAAGGCGCGCTCCTGCTCGGGCCGGTGCTCTATGCCCTGGTGCGGGTGCCCGGGTGGATTATCAAGGCCCAATATCTGGACGCGGCCACCGGAACGGTATCCCCGCCCGAAGGTCTTCTCAGCGCGATTTACACCTTCAGCACGCTGGCCTTCCTGCATCATATGGCGATAATTTTCCTGATTCTCTTCGCCTATGTCGCGGTTGTCGCCAAAACCAGGCCCATGGCCGCCGTGGTCATCATGCCCAAGTCGGATGTGGACGTCACGCCGGATCCCAAGGTATACTGGCTCGGTGCGGGCGTCATCCTAGCCACCGTGGTACTTTATATTATCTGGTTCTAACGGGAATGCCGCCGGCTGGACCGCGGCCTGGATAGATACATGGCCTGTGAAGCAACAGCATACGCGCGCGCGGGGTTGATTGGCAATCCGTCGGACGGCTACTTCGGGAAAACGATCAGTATTCTCGTCCGCGATTTTGCCGCCAAGGTCACTTTGTATGAGAATCCTGAAATCGAAATCGTTCCCAGCTTTCAGGATCGCATGCGGTACAGCAGCATGCAGGATCTCACCCGCGATGTCGCCAACAACGGCTACTATGGCGGCATACGCCTGATGAAAGCGGCCATACGCAAGTTCCAGGAATATTGTGAAGTCCACCGGATTGACCTGCCACAACAAAATTTTTCCATACGGTACCGCTCCACCATCCCCCGCCGTCTCGGCCTGGCCGGGTCAAGCGCATTGGTGACCGCCACCCTCCGGTGCCTCATGGAATTCTACGACCTAGAAATACCAAAAGAACAACTGCCCAACCTGATTCTGAGCGTGGAAACGGAAGAACTCGACATCGCCGCCGGGTTGCAGGACCGCGTGATTCAGGTCTATGAAGGCGTGGTCTATATGGATTTCAACAAGGAACTCATGGACCGCCAGGGCCACGGGCACTACGAATATCTTGACCCGGGCCTGCTGCCGCCCCTGTTTATCGCCTATCGCGAGGACCTGGGTGAAGGCTCTGAAACCATCCACCAGAGCGTACGTGATCGCTGGCTCGAAGGCGACCCGGAGGTCCACGCCGCAATGCAGGATTTCGCCGGGTACGCGGCACAGGCGCGCGAACTGCTTCTCGCCGGGCGGGGCCGTGACATCGGGACGTTGATGGATAAAAACTTCGATCGGCGCTGCTCTATTTTCAAGGTAGCCCCGGAAAACGTTGCCATGGTGCGTTTGGCCCGGTCGCTGGGCGCCCATGCCAAGCTGGCGGGTTCCGGCGGTGCTGTCATTGGCACCTATGACGATGAGGCCGTGTACGCGCGTTTGGAAACCGCCATGGCAGAAAGCGGCATCCGGGTATTCAAGCCGCAACTGCTGCCGGAGCCGTCATGAGCACGCTATATATCGTGGGCACGCCCATCGGCAATCTGGAAGACCTGTCCTTCCGTGCCGCCCGGGTCCTGGGCGAAGTGGACGCGGTGGCTTGTGAAGATACCCGCGTCACACGAAAAATATACGAACGGTATCAAATTTCCCCGCCAAGGACTCGCTTCTCTTGCCATGAACATAATGAACAGCAGGCCGCTCGTCGCATCCTGGGCCTGCTTAACGAAGGCCTGTCCGTGGCGCTGGTCACGGACGGCGGCATGCCGGGCATCAGTGACCCGGGATATCACACCATTAACTTGTGCCGGGAACAGGGCCATACCGTTGAGATTCTGCCTGGCCCAAGCGCCGTTACGACGGCGCTTATCCTGTCGGGCCTTTCCGGGGCGTCCTTCACCTTCAAGGGGTTTCCGCCGCGCAAACCCGGGCGACGGAAGCGTTTTCTGGAAATGGAAAAGGACCAGCCCCACACACTTGTGTTTTTCGAGTCGCCCCATCGTGTCGCGGCCTTAATTGATGACGCCTTCGAAGTGCTCGGCGACCGGCTTGCGGCGGTGTGCTTTGAACTTACCAAACAGTTCGAACGCATGCACCGGGGATACTTGTCCGAGATCGCTGTACTGCTGAAAGACAATGCTAACATTCGCGGAGAAATTGTCGTCGTCATCGCGGGCAACAATCCCAAGTTCCTGGGCGGGGAAGAAGAGGAAGAGAATAAATCACCGTTTATGAACTTCCCGTTGCCGGGACGCTAATGACCGGGGCCGAGGCCTTGAAAATAAGGGTTCTAACAGGAGTATGCGCATTCATCTGGTGGAAGGAGAGGCCGGTTGCCGTCTCGCCGTGGAACGGGGCGCGGCGGCCATTATCGTGGACGCGTTACGGGCAAGCGCGACGGCGGCGGCACTGCTTGAAGAAGGAGCCGCCGAAATCTGTGTCGTAAGGGAAGTTGCGGAGGCTTTCGCCGTGAAGCAATTTTGGCCCGACGCGCTGTTGTTCGGCGAGCGGGGCGGTCTGCCGCCTGCGGGCTTTGATTTCGGCAACAGCCCTGCTGAAGCAACCCACGCCCGAAACCGGCGCGTCATTTTCACTACCACTACCGGCGCGGGACGCCTCCTTGCCGCCTGGGACGCACCTGCGGCGCTCATGGCGTCCGTGGTGAACAGTACCGCTGTGGCGCGCTATTTTAAAATGTACCCTGCCGGCGAGGCGGTCATTATTCCCGCCGGTCTCATGAATGACCCTGCTTTCGATGCCCAGGAGGACTGGGCCGCCGCCGCATGGATTGCCGCGCAACTCTTTAAATCAGGCGAAAATACGCCGGGGGAAGGGCACGACCATTATCAACAGGTCAAGGAACGCCTCGATGCGGAGGGGGTGGAAGCCCTGTTTCTACGGGCGCCCCACGCGGACAAACTGCGTGCCGTGGGCTTGGAAGCGGACCTCCCCCTTTGCGCCCGGGCGGACTGCTGCCGGGCGTTGCCCATCGCCGTGGCGCCGTTTCACGGCGGGCTGCTGCTCAAAGATGCCATGAGGGAAACGGTTTCCCTTTAGAATCTGATCGGACTGATCCGACTGACCGCACCGATCTGCTGAACTGTTGCCCGGCGCTTTTCTCAAAATACCCGGTACGCGAATGCCCCGGACTCGCAGCGCAACACCACCTTGCCACCTTCCAGGCGGTAGGGGTGTTCCTTTTCCGTGCCATCCAAGGCCTCACAGGTAACCCGTGCGGGAACATCCGGGCCGAAGGGCAGCGTCGCAAGGTCCAGGGTGATATCAAAGGCCGATTCCTCCGGCAGGGGAACCACCACCAGCGCGCCTTGCGCTTCAAACAGGCGGCAGCCGCCGTTCGCAACGACGCCGCCGAAATCCGCGGGAATGCCTTCGGGATTCATTCTCGCCAGCCAGGGGTCCGCTTCCGGTATTGCTGGAACCACGGTCATGCCCGTCACCTGTCCGTCCGTGCCTTCGAGGTGCACGCGGCCCAAGTCTACCGAGGCATCTCCACGCATGGAACCCCGGATGGCACGCCGCCTGTCGCCCGGCTTCCACAGGCCGGCCACCAGCGTGAAGGTATCGCCGGGGTTGCAGGCGTCCGGAACGGTGCCGCGTCCGATGGTAATCATCTCATCTTTCCACTGGCTGGTGGGCGGTTCGGGATGGTGGTCCGCCTGAAATAAAATTTTCTTGTCCGCATTCAGGAAATGGACATATACGGACAGGTCTTCGGGCACAGGCCCCATTACCGTCCATCGCAATTGCACTTCATAGTGTCGTCCTTCCGTCAGATTCAGGGATGCGAGGGTCACGGAAAGGGGCAGCGCATCGGAAGTGACCCGGCGCGCATTCACATACCAGCCGTCCGATGATTTGCTCCATTCCACCAGCCTGTCCCCCTTGCGCTCAATCGCGCAGGAGACATCGTTCATCTCCGCGTGGAATCCGTACTGCGGTAGCAGACGTTCTCCCGCCTGCCAGTCGCCCCCCCCCCGGTTTGCCCACACCCGGCCGTCGCCTTCCCAGTTCACCCGTTGACGGTGGGGGTTATCGCCATCAAAGGCGACCCCTTCAATCCGTTTCAACGCCAGGCGCGTCATGAGGTCATTCAGAAGCCAGTACTTGCGTACCACATCCCGGTTGAAGATTTCCCTGGACATGGCCGGGTGGCCGGTCAGCACTTCCGTGGTCATGTAATCATCGCTGTAGATGCCGTGCAGGTCGGCGGGCAACCCGCCGCAATACCGGTTTTCGTATCCGGCGCCGTGCAGGACAAAACGATCATGGTGGGCCGCATCAGCCCAGGGGATACGCTCCGAGTCCGCGCAACGGATATTCCATACGGTCCAGCTCATTTTGTCGGGCGGTGTGTCCACGCGCAGGTGATTGGTCTGCGCGCCGTCGAGACTGCCAATCAGCTGGTCATGGCCGCTCTCTGAAATCTGTGGCGCATTGTTGCCGAGGGTATCACGAATCCAGTTGAAGGCGGCAGCCCAGGCGTCCCGGTGTTTCAGCCTGCTTTCAAATTCTCCGTTCCTGGTCCAGGAATCGTAGGGACCGATGCTCGACCACACATCAATGAAATACCCGTTCGGTTTCGCCAGATTGCACAGCGCCGTCACATTGGCTTCGAGAAAAGGACGATAGGCCTCCGCGCGCCAGCGAAACGCCTGGGCCTGCCGGCCTTCATTGAGCCATGCCCAGATAGGCTGCCGGTCCCGGTTGAACCCGATATGGTCATAGGAATACCCCGGCGCGTCCGGGTAATAATCAATGTAATTGTCATGAGGCGCGAAGATAACGTCCTGTTTTTTGCAAGTCTCCGCAAGTTGCGCGAACTCCTCGGCCGTGCCGAAATCCGGGTTGGGCGGGAAGATGTCCGGTAGCCGGTAATCGTAGCCCCAGCGCTGCCAGTTGTGCCAGACCAGCACGCTGTTGGTCAGGCCGTAGCGAAAGGCCTGTTTCAACGCCTCGCCGGCGGCGCCGTATTTCCCGCCCCAAACGTCGAACACGAAACGACCGGAAAGCCGTTCGACACCGGGAGCGGCCTTAAGCCCGTTCACGTCATGCCAGGCGCGCGCCCCCTGCCAAACATCCCGCGCGGGAATCAGCGTAAAGACCGGCAGGATGGGCGTGTGCAGGGTATACACGCCCGATTCCGGGATCGCTTCAAATTTGGACGGCGGCGCCTGCACCGCCTGCACCAGCGACATGCCATTCTCAAAGTCCAGCCCCACAAAGGACGTGGACAACTGGTGCCCATCGAAATGGAGGGTGAAGGGTGCCGGTTCCTCCAGCACATTGCCCACACCGGCGTATACCCGGCGTGCCTTGCTGTTCCAGGAACCCAGCGATGCGTCTTCTATCGCCGTAACAAGCCAGGGCTCGGGTTCCGGCGCATTTTCAAGGTAAAACGATGCGCGCAGGGTACGCCCGTCCGCAACACTGAGTTCGCCGATCAGGTCAAAGGGTCCGGTGCGTCCCCGAAACTGGTGGCGTATCCGGTACAGGCCAGGAACGGTGGCATCCTGCACCAAACGCAGTTCCGCGGCGCTGTCCGCTTCCCCGAGGGCATCGTCCAGCACGGTAATGCCGAAACCTTCGAACGAAAGTACCCTGTCCCCGTTAATAAAGGCAACCCGGCTGTCAAGCAAGCCCCGGGCGCCGGGGGTCACCTGCACCTCATACGTGTCCGTTTCATCGGCAACGGCGCCCAGAGCAACCGGCTCGGCATCCGGCCCGGGGCCTTTGAGCGGCGGCGTGCCGGCAACCACCATCGGGTCGCCCCACAAAGCACGGTCGCAGGTGGTGTCGTTCTTTGGGCCGGGGTGCGTCTCCAACTGAAGCCGGATGGCCTGCCCCGCATAGGCGGATAAATCAGCCGCCAAGGGAACCCACGTTTGGCTGTCCGTATGCATTTCAACACGCAGTGTCCCTTTTTCTCCCTCGGGCGCGTCGAAGGGCAAGGCGTACACCCGGAAAAAAGCCCCATCGCTGGGAGGTTCGCCGTCCGCGACTTTATTCATGGCAATGGCGCAGGTGAACTCCAGTGGGCGGATGTCCGGAAGCGCCAGCGGAAATTCCAGGGTCAACGACCCAGCGCGTCCTTCATACCACGGCGGGTGAACGAATAATGTCTTGTGCGGCTCCGGCAGCGAAAGCACCCCGTGAACCGACAGGGCTGTACGCGTACGCGGTTCCGTGCCGCGCCAGCCCACGGGCAACACTTCAGGCGGTTCATTGAACACCTCCAGCAGGCCGCGGTGCACGGGCAACAACGCCAGAGAACGCCGGCCATTGGCGGGCACCTTCAGCGGTGCCCAGGGCTGCGACGGTTCCGGGTGCAACACGGGCGGGACGTTGGTGCGAACCATTAAAATGGGTTGGGCTTCAAAGGATGCCCCGTTCAGCGTGTACGTCACCCGGGCGTGAACCGGATACCAGGCGTTCAGCGTGTCCTTGCCGGGGACGACGGTAACTGGAATGCGCTGTTCCGCGCCGGGTTCAACGCTAAAGGGCAGGGATGCCGGCCCATCCACCATCCAGTCATCGATGACCGTTATCGTCAAGATACCCGACAGGGATGTATCACCGCTATTCGTCAAGACCGCTTCACACGCGAGCGGTGATTCCACCGATTCTATAATCTCCGGCCCGTTCAGATGCACCTTAAGCGCGCCCGCCTGCTCTTCAGGCCCGTTAAACGCCCATGCAGAAGCCGCACATACCAAAACAATGAGAATCTGTGTAATAGTTCGCATAATAACTCCCATGGATATAAATATGCCTTGCTTACAAAGGCGAATGCCGCCTGTAAACTGGATATTCCTAACAATCGTGAGTGGCGTTTCAGAATAACACTGCCGCATGGAGTCATTCAATATGCGGCCTTGGACCTTGTATACGCAACTTGAAATATAAATTTATGCATAGTACAATAAAAATCTGAGGAATTTAGTACGCCCTCTGATGCACCGTATGAGGAGAATTTTAGTATGGATGACTCCAGCCGCATTCCCTTTCGGGAACAACTCATTATTGCCGGTGTCACCTGTGCAGGCTTGGGGGTGATGTCCGGTATTTGGCTGTTGGTTGCACGCTATCTCTTTCATCAGAACCTGGTAGACCGCGCTTCCACAGCGGAGCTTGGTTGGGGATTATGGGTCGGTATGTCCCTAATTGCTGCATTGGTCCTCCAACTGCACCGGGACACTGACAAGCATCTGCGTTGGGAATTGGATGCCCGTCTGTTGGCGTCTTCCCGGTCCACAGTCGCTATTTTTACTTTGGTGCTGGGGATACGTCTTGCCGCCCTCGCTCTGCTGTTGGGCCTGCAAGTGCTGCTGGCGGGGCTGCTGCCGGACCCGGAATACCTAAAGTACCTACCCTATATGGTGCTACCGGTATATTTGTTCTTGTTTTTACAGACGGAACATTGGTTGGAAAAGCGCGCCCCCTGGATATCCTGCATCGCCTTGATAGCGGCGCTTGCGGTGCTCGGGGGAATGCGCCTGTATCAAGGGGCGCTTGAGCCGCTTTCTATGGATATGATATACTGTCGGCTGTTTCTGCATCCCGTAACATGGCTTACCGTGCCTCCCAGCCTGGTGTTGCTGATGTTTTTCGGGGTCTACCTGGAACGGAAGAATATTAATTTCTGGCCGGAGCGGCTTTTGGAACGGCTTCGGAGAACCCTGGGCCGTCCTAAACCTACGGGAAACGATTTTGAAGCGCACTTGCAGGCTGTTGTACAAGGGCGCATCGGGTTGCGGTTGCCGCTCATAACCTTGTTTTTTACGGTTGTTCTGGTGACGGTCATGGCCGTGTTTACCCGGGAGCCCTTCCAGTCCGGTTTCGGCCAGTACCTGCCGTTGGCGGCCTTGATTATAGCGGCCATGACAAGGTCCAGGCTTCTGTTTCCCAAAACCCTCCCGGCGGAATATGAACCGCTGGACAACAGCGCCCTGGCGGCTGCCTTGCTGCTTGCGCAGTTAAGGGGGATTCTTTATGCAACGGTTGTCGCCGGCGTCCTTTCCTTTTTATTGTTGTGGGCCGGTTCGGAGGAACGGACCGTGCTGTTGAATTCCCTCGACCTGGGCGTGACGGACGCGCCCGAACTGGTACTGTCCTTGTTGCGCCCTCTGGCCGCCGCTGCGTTTATCGCCTGGTGCGCCTGTTGGTTTCTTGTGCAACCCGTGGGGGTTCT
The DNA here is from genome assembly GCA_022710255.1 of Candidatus Hydrogenedentota bacterium. Lineage (GTDB taxonomy): Bacteria > Hydrogenedentota > Hydrogenedentia > Hydrogenedentales > CAITNO01 > JAAYBJ01. Next base: position 1,642 of record JAKLHG010000040.1, on the reverse strand, counting down.
CTTGGTAATTTTTCTCTGTATGCCCTCCAAGATGTTCATCGGCCCAATTCAATCCATACTGCTGTTTTCCGTAACGGTTCCCGTTGAGTGCGCCGACTTTGCGGTCGTTGCGGCCGGCACCCCGGTAATGATTGTTCTTTGCCGTGGGAAGAAGTGGATTTCAAGCGGTCACGCGTTGCGACTGCTTGGAGGTTTTCTGGCTCTTGCCTTGTTGGTTTTTCTGGGAACCGGTGAAACAAAAGGCCTGGCCCACGGGTTATTCGCCCTGGCCTGCGCCTCCCTCGCCGTACTACCCGTCCCTTCTGTGGTACGCGCGGTCCACAACCGCCGCGCCCAGGCAGAATCGGGGACATGGCCAGACGGGAAGACCCTTTTCCGGGGCCGGTATTGGCTTTACGCGGGGATGGCCTGCCTTGTTGTCACCTGTGCCCTGTTCCTCTTTGGCGCCCGTCGTGCGCCGGTGCATGTTCGCCTCCTCCATGAAAAGGGAATTCCTGCATCCCTGGAGGACTACGAGGCACGTTATGCCGCCGCTCCGGACGGGGAAAACAGCGCCCGCCTGTATATCGAAGCCGAACAGCAGCTGGTGCCACCGAAGAAGGAACAGGAAGACCTTCTGCCCTTTTATGGAGACCTGTCCCTGAATTATGGGCAGCCTTTAAATACGGAGGAAATGAACGCCCTGCAGGAATTTGTATCGGCAAACGGCACGCCCCTCGCCCTGGTGCTCCAGGCGCAACAGCTTCCTTTTACGGGATACCCGGAGGACCGCTACCGTTTTATGAAACGCATGGATTCCCTGGGCGCGCTTATCTTGTGCGCCGCGTTGGATGCCGCTTTTGACGGTGATGTGGAGCGGTGGCACGCAACGATTACCGCCGGGCTTCGCCTTCATGAGGCGTTGGAGGCGGGCGCCACACTCGCACACGGTTGGAACATACGGACGCAGTGCCGTGACGCGCTGCGCACGCTGGAATACAGCCTGCTCCATTTGCAGCCAACTGCACCGATGGTAGGGGAATGGCTGGCCCTTTTGGAACGGGACCGGTACGCCAACTTCCGGTCGGCCCGGCAGGCGGTGCTGAACACCCTGCCCGAGGACATGGATGTAATGGATAATGTGCTCGGACGCATGGATGAAGCATTGGCAACGACGCCATTACGTCAAATGGTCTTGGAATGGCTGCAACCCTTGTTTATCATCAGATGCAGGCTCATTCATGACCGTCTGGAGTATGCGGAGGCCGGCAACGGGGATGTGTATCAGGCCGTAAAAGCCTATCCGGATGAATATTCCTCCCTTGATTTGGGATTCAGATACATGCCCTTGGTATTCACCTCTTATAGCCATGGGACTTACATCTACCACCAGAACGCGCTGGTGATTGCCCGGGCCGCGGCCGCCAAGGCCGCACTTGGCACGCTTCTGTATGTGAAGGACCACAAATCACTGCCGGAAACGCTGGAAGACCTTGTCCCCGAATATCTGCCTGAAGTGCCGCGCGACCCCTATACCCCGGCCGGCACTATCCGGTATCGCGTTTCGGGCAGCCGGATTCTTTTTTACAGTGTCGGGCCCGATGAAAAGGACGACTTGGGCGCCACCGACGATTGCCGCTATGAAACGGGCGATATGGTATTT
>JAKLHG010000004.1 GCA_022710255.1 Candidatus Hydrogenedentota bacterium | reverse complement strand
ATCATGCTACAACAACGTGTCCTGTCAGTGCTGTATTTCGTGCCACAACCGGTTGAAGCCGACAAACGGTCGGGTCACCGGTTGAGCTCCCCTGAACCACGAGACGTTCCAGCGTCTGGAACCCCCTTTAATTGTAGCACAATAGGCGACTTGCTGCGAATTGTCAACAGTATACCCTGCCTAAGCCCGGGTGTGAGAAGGTTTTTGGGGGCTGTTGGCGGGATACCGGTCAGCGTCGCAGGGTCCATGCCGGGTTGAGATACTTCTCCTGTGCGAGCATGCGGGCCTCGGCGAGTTCGTCCGGCAGGGGTTCCACGGTCACTTCCGGCGCGTCAAACGCCTCGCGGACGGCCCGGCGGAGCTCATCCGGACCCAGCGGGAGGACGGAGACAAACGATTCGTGCGGCCGGTTGCCCCGGTAGGCCGGGCGGTCCCGGGGTTCTTTGAGATAGCGGCCCATGGCCAGCGCGTCGACGCGGTAGAGAACGGTTCCGTGATGGAGCACAAAGGACTTCCTGCGTTTTTGAGCATTGCCCGAGACTTTTCGGCCATCGACCGCGAGGTCGGCAATGCCTTCCAGGGAGGCCCGGACGCCGCGCGTCGCGAGGCGCTCGCGAATCCTGCACAGGATGTAGCAGTAGGATTCGCGGATATTTCGAAGCGCGGGTCCGCGCTCGTAAGAAAGCACGAGGCTGAAGTTCAGAGAACCGGGGCCCTGAAGGACGCATCCTCCTGCGGAACAACGTCTTAGGATGGGAACGCCATCCCTTTGGCAGGCGTCTTCGCAGACCTCCTCCTGGACTTTCTGGGAGACCCCCAGCACGACGAAGGGGACGGGGCATTCCCAGAACCGCAGGCACTCCCCCGCTCTCCCCCGCTCGGCGGAGTCGAGCAGGACTTCGTCCAGGGCCAGATTCACGGCCGGCTCGTGGAACGAGAGGTCAAGCACGCGCATGGGGAGCCTATACCCTGCAGTTGAGTTCGCGCGCGGCGCGGACTTCGTCGAGGCGGCCGACGGGAAGGGTGACGGGCGCGGCATGGAGGGTCTCCGGCTCGCGGCGGCCAGGCGGGCGATTTCGGCCATGGCGTCGCAGAAGGCGTCGAGCGTCTCTTTGGATTCGGTTTCCGTCGGCTCGATCATCAGACTTTCCTTGACGGTGAGCGGGAAATAGACGGTGGGCGCGTGAAAGCCGCGGTCAAGGAGGGCCTTGGCGATGTCGAGGGCGCGGATGCCGTTGCGGGCCGTCAACGGGGCGGCGGTGAGCAGGCATTCGTGCATGCACCAGCCGTCATAGGCGGCGGGAAAAACATCGCGCAGGCGGCGGAGTACATAATTGGCGTTGAGCACGGCCATGCCGCTGGCTGCTTTGAGACCCTCACCGCCCAGGGCGCGGATATAGGCATAGGCTCGCACGGCGACAAGGAAACTGCCGAAAAACGGCGCCATTTTGCCTATGGTCCGTTCGTCGTTCCGCAAGGCAAACCCATTTTCGGTTCTTATCACACGCGGGGACGGCAGATAGGGGACCAGGCGTTCGTTGGCGGCAATGGCGCCCGATCCGGGACCGCCCATGCCGTGGGGTGTTCCAAAGGTTTTGTGCAGGTTGAAGTGCATGACATCGAAGCCAAGGTCACCGGGGCGGCACTGGCCCATGATGGCGTTGAGGTTCGCGCCGTCGTAGTACATCAGCGCGCCCGCATCGTGGGCGAGAGCGGCGATATCGGCCACATGGGGCTCGAAGAAGCCGTGGGTATTGGGACAGGTCAGCATTACGCCAGCCACACGGGGGCCGAGCAATGCTTTGAACGCATCGAAATCAATAGTGCCCGTGTCGTTGGACGGGATTTCTTTTACCTTGAATCCCGCGATGGCGGCGCTGGCGGGATTGGTGCCGTGGGCGGAATCGGGGATGAGGATGGTGTCGCGCGCTGTATCGTTCCGATCGCGGTGGTAGGCGGCGATGAGCAGCACGCCGGTCAGTTCGCCGTGGGCGCCGGCCATGGGCTGCAGGCACCCGGCCTTCATGCCGCCGATTTCGGCGAGCAGCCGTTCCATCTCGTACACCAGTTCAAGGGCACCCTGGCAATCTTCCAGGTAGGCCGCGTCACTGGCGAGGTGGGGGTGCAGTCCCGCGAATCCGGGCAGTGCCGCGACGGTTTCCGCGACCTTGGGATTATATTTCATGGTGCAGGAGCCCAGCGGATAAAACTGGGCGTCCACGCCGTAATTACGCTGGGACAGGCGCGTGAAATGGCGGATCACATCGAGTTCGCTCATTTCGGGCAGCGCCAGGGGGGTATTGCGCCGCAGGGCTTCCGGCAGTACCGCTTCGGGCACGTCGAGTGGCGCGGGCAACACGGCGCAACGGCCGGGAACGCTCTTTTCAAAAATGGTCTTAAACATGCTGACAGGCCTCCCGCAGCGCCTCGGCAAAGGCGTCCAGTTCTTCCCGGGTACGTTTTTCCGTGACGGCGATGAGCAGGTCGTTAGGGCCGCCGCAGCCGAACGCCGCCAGGGGCAGGCCCGGCAGAATACCCTTGACTCGCAGGCGGCCGATCACGGTTTCAGCGTCCAGCGGCAGGCGCACGAAAAATTCATTGAAGGTGGCGCCGGGATTCAGCAGTTCCACGAAGTCCAGGCGAGACTTCAGGTATTCCGTTTTGGAGTAACAGGTCCGTGCCGTGGCTTCCAGTCCCGTCTTGCCCAGCAGGCACAAATGTATGAGCGTGCGCAGGGCGCACAGCGCCTGGTTGGAGCAGATGTTCGACAGTGCCTTTTCGCGGCGGATATGCTGTTCCCGCGCCTGCAGGGTCAATACATAACCGCGTCGCCCTTCGGCGTCGGTGGTGGCGGCGGCAATCCGTCCGGGCATCTTGCGGATATAGGCTTTGCGTGTTGCCAGAATGCCCAGGTATGGCCCGCCGAAACCCAGGGGCAGCCCGAGGCTTTGCCCTTCGGCCACGGCAATGTCGGCGCCCATCGCGCCCGGCGTTTTGATGATGCCCAGGGACACGGGATTTACCGCCATGACCAGCAGCGCGTCCCGCTCATGGCAGGTCCGGGCCAGTTCCGTGAAATCGCGCACATTGCCGGTGAACGCGGGATTTTGCACAATCACGCATGCGACGTCTTCCCCGTCGGGCCCGTCGCCGTCACTCACCGTGATGGGCGAACCGGCCACGTGGGTCTCCAACATGCGTCGCCATACGGGATGCAGCGACTCGTGGGCCACGACCCGGAAGCGGCCCGTAATGCGGCAGGCCATGGCCGCAGCCTCATACACGGCAGTGCCGCCGTCATACAAGGAGGCGTTGGCGCATTCCAGGTCCATGAGTCGGCTGACCACAGACTGATATTCGTAAATGGCCTGCAACGTTCCCTGGGCGCATTCCGGTTGATAGGGCGTGTAGGCCGTGTAGAACTCGCTGCGCGAGGACAGGGCGTCCACCGCCGCGGGGACATAATGGTCATAGTAGCCGCCGCCCAGGAAGGATAGGTACTTTGTATTGTTTTTTGCGGCGAGTGTTTCCATCTCGCGGCGCAGGGCGAACTCACTGAGCCCATCGGGAAGATTCCATCCGCCCAAGCGCAGCGCATCGGGGATGACGTCGAAGAAGGTTTCGATCGTATCCGCGCCGACCACAGACAACATTTCCGCCTGTTCGGCCTTTGTAGCCGGTGTCCAATTCATGTGTTCATGCCTTTCGCCGCCGTAAAAACGACGCTAAAACGACGTGCCGGCTACTCGACAGTCTTGAGATATCCACGATAAGAACGTGAATCCATCAATTCATTGTATTCTTCCTCGTTCACGTCCTTCAGTTTAAGAATCCAGCCCTTGCCGTAGGGATCACGGTTTATCAGATCCGGTTCCATTTCGAGTACATCGTTGACTTCCGCCACAATTCCCGTCACCGGGGCATAGACGTCACTGGCGGCCTTGACCGACTCGATGACGGCGGCGTCTTCGCCCCGTTCGAGCCGCTTGCCCAGCTCGGGCAATTCCACAAAGGTGATTTCGCCCAGCTCCTCTACGGCATATTCCGTGATGCCGATGATATAGATCCCGCGTTGTTCAACAATCCACTCATGTTCTTCCGTGTATTTCAGGGTATCCGGATTCATACGTTTGCATCTCCACCTTGCTTAGGGTTGCTGATTTCGATAGGGTTACGTCCTGTCGCCTGTTTGTAAAACGGCAGGGTTTCAATCACTACAGGCAACGCCCGCGGTCCGGCCTCCAACTGCAGGCCTGGGCGGGCCAGCGCGGCCGGGACATAACCCAAGCCGATGCCGTACCCGACGCTGGGACCGAAGGTGCCGCTGGTGACCACGCCGACCACGCCGCCGTCATGGCGCAACTCGAACCCATGACGGGGTGCGCGTTTGTCCATGCTGCGCAACGCCACCAGCGTGTCGTGGGCGCCCGATTCACGCTGCTTTTCCAATACCGGCTTGCCGGGAAACTCCGTATCCCAGGCAATAAAACGATTCAATCCCGCCTCCACGGGAGTGCGGGTCTCATCCACATCCTGCCCACTGAGCGGGTAGCCCATCTCGGTGCGAAGCGTATCGCGCGCGCCCAGTCCGCAGGGCATGATTTCAGGGAGCGCCATCAACGCGCGCCACAGCGCCACGGCGCCGTTATTGGGCACAAAAAGTTCGTAGCCCAGTTCACCCGTATAGCCGGCGCGGGTTACGACCATGTCCATGCCCTGCCATTGGCAACGGCGGCCGGCCCAGAAAGACATCGTTTCCATGCCCGCAAAGCCCAGCTTAAGGAGCGTTTGGAGCGCCCGCGGGCCCTGAACGTCTATTTTGGCCATGTCCCCGGAAATATCCTCGATTTCAGGGATATGCCGCTGCAACCAGGCTGAAACGGCATCATGGGTGCCGGCGTTGGTTACCAGGAACAATTCTTCCGGAGAAAGGCGTAAGGCGACGCCGTCGTCCAGGATACCGCCGGAGGTGTTCAGCAGTGCAGTATAGCGGCACCGGCCAACGGCAAGATTCACCAGGTCGCCAATGACCAGATTACTGAAAGAACGTATATTGTCCGCTCCCCGTATGACAAACTCGGCCATGTGTGAACAATCAAACACACCCGCCTGTTGCCTCACCCAGCGGTGTTCTTCGAGAATCCCCCGAAATTGAAGCGGCAAACCCCACCCGTGGAAATCAACGACTTTCCCCCCCTGGCGTTCATATTCATTCAAAAGCGGCGTGTATTGCATGGCGCACCTTTCAAGTCAGACCAATACTACTTGTAATGCGCCCAGGCGAACGGCTATGACGAACACCTGCCGCTCCACCGTGGTTTGCTCCACGTACTTGCTCGCCAGTCACGACAGGATATGCGTAATACTATGCCAGATTTGAACCTAAAATGCAAGTTTGCGTGCGGATTTCCTTTCTTGACCCCGCGTATCTCAACTTGGTAGCATCGTGAGGTGATGGTTTGTCCCGTTGCGCAAAACAAGGCTGCCAGGCCGGAAACCTTGGACAACGTACAAAGAAAAATGCGGACGTTGCCCGGGATCAGGTACTATACATGCTTTGGAGACGCAAGCATGGCTTGTGCTTGTTAAAAACAGCGCATACGGCGCGGGGAGCGCGAAGTGCAACTTCGATTGCAAGTGCGTTACGAAATGCGATTTCATAACGAACCCTGCCGGACAGTTACGATTTGACTTCATTATCTTTGATAGGGCGATCTTGGAACCAAATGTCCAAAGAATTCCCGCATGCCGGGCGGTTGCCGCAAAACAAGTACGCCCTGCAATAGGAACCACCTTGGAATCAGCTATGCGCATTCTTGAGCCGGAATTAACCTTTGTAACCTGCGGATCGGTTACCCTTGCGGTGTGGGACTATGCGGGGGAGGAACCGCCGATTTTTTTCTGCCATTGTGCGGGGCTATGCGGGCGCGCCTGGGATCCCGTAATCCGGCGGTTGGCCCTGAAGAACCGTATCCTTGCATGGGATGCCCGCGGACACGGGGATTCCGATGCCCCCATGCATCCGGGCGCGTATGCCTGGGACGGTTTTTCAGAAGACCTGTTGGGTGTGCTGGACGCGCTGGGCCTGAATACGGAGGTCCGGGCGGTCGGCCACAGCGGCGGCGCGTCCACCCTGGCCCATGCGGCGCTGATGGACCCCGACCGTTTTTCCCGCCTTGTGCTGATAGATGCCATCATCGCGCCGCCATCGTTTTACCCTTCGGCGAAATGGCTTGCGGAGTTATCGCGCAAACGGCGGCATGTTTTTGAATCGGAAGACGCGGCGCGCCAGCGGTTCGGCGGCAAGCCGCCCATGAACCTTTGGCATCCGGAAGTACTGGACGCGTATCTTACCCACGGCTTTTCCCGGGATGCAGCCGGGCGGCTGCACTTGAAATGCCAGGGTGAGGCCGAGGCGCGGGTCTATGAATCGGGGGGGATGGTGCCGCTCTATGAGCGTCTCCACGAAATCACCGTTCCCGTTCTGGCCATTACCGGTGCTGAGAGTTACATGCTGGAGCACGTGCGCGGCCAAAGCCGCCGCCTGCAACAGGCCACCCTTATGGAATTGCCGAACACCAGCCATTTCATTCCCCAGGAGCAGCCGGAGGTGTGCGCCACGATAATTAGCGATTGGTTCAGCCAGGGGATTATTCCCGGAATTCATCGGAATTCGCCGGAATAAAACTATAAACAATAAAATGCAGGGAAAGGCCAATGGCAACTTTAGAAAAAGCAATTATGATTGCCGCTTTAGCACATAAAGGCCAGGTGGATAAAGCGGGCGAACCCTATGTTTTGCACCCCCTTCGGGTGATGCTGAAAATGTCGGAAATGGATGACAGGATTGTCGCTGTACTGCATGATGTTGTGGAGGATTCGCATTGGACGCTTAAAAAACTTCGTGCCAAAGGTTTTTCTGATGTGATTGTAGAGGCGATAGATTCTTTGACCAAACGCTCTGACGAGTCATACAATGATTTCGTGTCGCGCGCAGCCGCAAATACAATTGGGCGTCGTGTTAAACTTGCAGATATTGAGGACAACAGCGACCTTTCGCGGATTTCCAATCCAACGGACCGTGATTATCAGCGTCTCGAGAAATATCAGTGTGCCACTAAAATAATTGAAGGCTACAAAACATAGTGGAATTCTTCCCCTAGGAAGATACATCCCCCGGCACTCCGCGCCACCCCCCTCAAGGGGGGACTTTGATGAGTGTGCGGAGGTTAATAAGCGGGTACATTTGAAATTCCGGGGACACCTTACTTAACTATGATTAATGCGATGTCAATCTGAAGATTTAGGGGCATTTATTACATAGTTAAGTAAGGCTTCTCCGAAATTTTGCAGAATTTCGGGAATTTTTACTATGGGAATCAGCCTGTTGATTGCCCGATATCATTGTCGCGCCGGGCGCGATTCAGGCGGAACAACAGCGGAATCAGCAGCAGGGTCATGAGAATGCTGGTACCCAAGGTAAGCAGGTTCGTGTTGGCAATGCCGCGGTCTGCATCCCCCCGGATTAACAAGCCGATGACTTCTTCCTGTACCACCGGTCCGATACTGCCCAGCCCGTTGACGATGCCCGCGATGGCGACGCCGTTTCTGGCGCCGGCGATTTCCACCGCGCCCGCGCTGCTCAACAGCATATCGGGGCCGTAAAGCATGAAGCCCACGAGGCAATAACACAGTGCGATGGTGAAGGGCGATGTGCCGAGATACATCACGGAAAGATAACCGAGAATGGTGCCGAATCCCATGACGAGGCACAGGGCGGCCCAGTTGCCGCGAAACCACTTGTCCAGCAGGTAACCGGCCACAATGGTGCCGCCCATGCCCGCGATATCAAAGCCTTGGGAGTACCAGCTGGCCCGGGCGGTATTCAGCCCCTGAAGGGCGAGGAATGCCGGCAGCCACGAATCGAGGGCATAACGCAGAAATTTCACGCAAAAATACGCCGCGCCCATCGTCAGTACCATGGGATGAACGGCGAGGCGGATATAGTCGGCAAAGGCGACGTGTTCTTCCTTGGAGGCTTCAATGGACTGCTGTTCCGTTTCCTCGTGGGACACCAGCGGCGTCAGGCCCACATTTTCCGGCTTGTTCCGTTGCCAGAAGTAAATCAGCCACCACAATCCGAAGGCGATGAGGGTGCAGCCGAAAAAAGCCCACCGCCACCCGGCAAGCCCCAGGAAGAGTCCGCCCATGCCTAAAAACATGCCGGTCAGCGTTTTCACCAGCATGCTGCCCAGAATATGATTGGTGGTCCAGATGCCGATGATACGACCCCGCTCGTGCACGCGCAGCCATTCTGATACCGCACCTACGCAGGCGGGCCAACCCGCCGCCTGGAACAGTCCGTTAAACGCCATGAATACCAGGAACGTGGCATAGGAATTGGTGAAGCCGAAAATGATGCTGCAGACGATGGATAGGCCCAGCCCGCCCAGGAGCAGCACACGCGGCCCCCAGCGGCGTCCCGTGTAACTGCTGAGAAACTGGCCGATCATGTAGGCAATAAGAAAAGCCGTCCAGATGTGGGCCGTGTCCCCCAGTTCCCAGCCCAACTCTTCCACGATGGGTATCTTGCAGAGCGTAAACACCTTGCGAGTGAAATAAAACCCGACGTAGCCCATATACGTGGAAATGAGAATGCGCCTTCTCCAGTAACGGTGGTCGGCGGTCAATTCAGTAGTCATAGACGCTCCTTGGTAAACGGACCGGGTCACGTCAGTCCCGGCGTGTTTAAACGTGCCCGTGCTGCCCGGCAGGGTGGTAACTTCCCAGTATACAGGGAAAGGCGGGTCCCGTGCCAACACGTGGCCGTAGGCTGTAAAAATCATACGGACAGCCTTAGCCACCACAACAAGACCGTGCTTTTACGCTTTAGTAGGCGTACCTTCCCAGGTGCGCCAAAATGCCACAAGTGCTGGAGATTACCCCGTATGGCGCATCAAGGAAAGGTGCGCCTGCTTTCCGCATAATAATGGTTCAGGCGCTATTCCTTGTTGCTGCGTTATCCCTCGTTCATGACCTCCCGCATACGATCACAATAATAGCGGACCGTATCCCAGTTGGCATCCGGGGCGATTCGATGGTCGGGACAGGGGATGTAACCCCCGAGGTTGACCAACGCCTTGATCCGCTCGATTTCCGCGTCCACCGCCGCGAAATCACGGGCAAAGACGTTCTTGTTCATGCCACCAACCCCGCGCAGGGCCCGACCGTACCGCTGCCGCCACGACGCGATACTCGCCTGCCAGGTGCCCACTTCAATGGGAAACATGGTATTCACGCCGTTTTGAAGCCACGTGGGAATCAAAGCGTCGATGCAGCCATCGCAGTCCAGGGAGACCAGCGTAATACCGTGCCGGGCAAACAGTCCGGTGATGCGTCTGTAATGAGGCCCGACGAGGGCATCGAATACCGACGGAATTACCAGAGGACCGTTTTTAAAACAGATGTCCTCCCAGAAATGGCCGAAGTCGAACGTGTCCACCTGTTCGAGAACAAAAGCGGTGCATCGGTATACCAGTTCGCCGACGGTGTTGATGATTTCCTCGTACAGGTCCGGGTCTTCGGCATACAGGTAGGAAATACCGGTCACGCCCAGGATGTTGCGAATGATGCCGAATAGGCTGCCACAATACAGACCGCAGGGCCGGGCCCGGTCTTCCCGCCGCAGGTATTCGAGGCCGCCCCTACCAAAGGGCACCTGCGGGTCGTCCGCGTGTACCGGTGCTTCCAAAACGCGGGCGGGGTCCCATTGCAGGCGGTGCCGGTAGTGTTCTTCCCAGTCGGCGCGTGTTTTCAGCAGATGGTCTACCTCGGAGGGAATAGAGGTTGTGCCGGGCTTTTCCAACACCACCACCCCCTCGGGGTTGAGCACTTTCTGTCTGCCGTCCGGCAGCAGTTCAAGGACTTTACGCTCAAAACAAGGGAACATGCCGCTGTTGGGAGAGAAAAAACCTGCCCAATTGAAGTCCCAGCCTATCTTTTGGTCCAGGCGATGGTCCGTCTGATTGCCGTCGCCGTATCCTTCGATATCTTCCGGGCGCAGATGGCCTTCGCGCACCCATTTATGCAGGGTGTCCGACCAATATCCGAAATGGACGACCGGCATGCGGTCGTAGTGCTCATAGTTTAATATTGCCTTGACGCGTTCACGATGGTTCATAGGGCGCTCCCCGAAACAGGCGCTTCCGGTGTTCGAAAACGCCGCTAAGAAAACGACATGCGGGCTCTGTGCCCGTCATACCCATGCAAGAAAAACGAGGACGGCATGCAGGTAGAAAACCGACAGCAGCCAGGCCGGCACACAAAAGAAGAGGACCATCGGCCATGCGATGACGGCGCGGGAACGGGTCAGCAGCCGGTACGAAGCCGCGCTTGTCAGCAGCAGCCCCGCCAGGGCAAGACACGCAAGGCCCGCGATGGAAACGGTCCAAGCCCGTGCCTCGACGAGGCTGTGGCCGGGGGCATAGGCCAAGCCGGGAGCGACATAAATGAATATGCCCGGGAAAACCTGAAACAATAATACGGCGAAGGCAAGCAGGAAATGGCCGTAATTCCGGATCATGGGAGGTCCTCCAACCGCAGATGTTCGTTGCCCAGACAGGAGGCCGCGCTCTCCCGCAGGGCATGCCCGGCGTCATAACGGCCCCCGCTGAGCCATTCCACCTGGCGGAATTTGGTTTTCATGCCCCGGTTTCCAATTTCCAGCGCTTCACCGAGGGATGCTCCGTGCAGCCAGTGCCGCAACAGAAAAAAATAAAAGAAAGGCGACTGGCTTTTGCCGGGATGGCCGATGTACGTGTCCGCGCCCAGGGCGAGCCAGTCCTGTCCCTGTCCCTGGTTGTGGCAGCCTGTATTGTAAACGAAGCGGAGACGACGGCGCAGCGTTTCGGGCAGCGGTTCCAGCCAGTTAAGGTACTTGTTGGTATGGGCAAGCAGGTAGAGGTCCACGGCGGGGTAATGTTCAAGCGCCTCTGTCAGGGCGGCGACAAATTCCGCCTCGCCGTCTCCGCGCCGGGCTTGTGTGAAATACCAGGACGCCCCGTAAAACTTCTGGAGATGCCTCTTGGTGAACAACAGGGTGCCCCACTTAAAAAAGGGGATGACATCATCGCGAATAGCCAGCGCGGCACGGTACTCGCGGCCTGGCGGTACCTTGGAAAAGGGGAATATGCGGTCACCCGCTGCGGCGATAATGGCGGCATATAACACGCAAGGCAGTATCAAGGATACCGCCATGGCGCGTACCGCTTTCCCGCGGGAACATTTCTCCTCGGTCTCCGTATCTGGTGTATTGTCTTCCATAAGCGTTTTCCCGGGAGTTCTTTCCATTGTGGACATATGGTATATCAGGCGCTTTCGGGCGCGCAACCCGGGCCTGCGGTGCCGGGGAAATTACCCGGAGTCGAAGGAGATTCCCCTTCGGAAAAAAACATATGCTGAATTCCCGTCGGGGTTTTGTTACAATACCAGCATGGAACCAGCAGAATTTTGGAATATATATGTCAAGGAAGGTGATCCGGCCGATTTTGTGTGGCGCTATGGCCGGGGGAATCTCCATGCTGCCGTGAAAGAATACATGCGGCAGCGTCCGGCCTTTTTTGGAATCGTACGGCGCAATACCTGGAGGGAAACCTTCCGTGTACGCGAACAGTTCAGCCGGCAGACCGTCTGTTTGGGGCTGATGGCCTATCTTGAAGATACGGAGGCAGCCTGGCGGCCCCGGGTGGAGGAAGCCCGGAATGCCGAAGCGAAAGCGCGCGCCGAGGCCAAGGCCCGCGCGGAAGCGGAGGCACTGGCTCTTGCCGTGGCGCGGGTCGAAGCGGAGGCCCGTGCGCGGGCGGAAGCGGAACGCCTTAAAGCCCTTTCGGAAGCGCAACAGGAAGGCGTCACAGCGGCGGCGAATGCCTCCTTGCCGCACGAGGCGACAACAGAAGGGGAAACGATGGCGGCACAGCCTTCTTCAGGAGAAGCCGTGTCCTGCAAGCAGCCCTGCGCTGACGCTTCGGAAACACGCGCGGAGGACAGTGCGTCCGGTGCGCCCCCAACCCCATAGCAGGTGATTACGAAGATGGGCATGAGTGAAGTAAGGCATATTTTGGCCCTGGCACCGAACTGGCTGGGGGATACCGTCATGTGTACGCCTGCGCTGCGCGCCCTGCGCCTGAATTTTCCGGCGGCCCGGCTTACGGTGGCCGCCAATCCCGCTTGTTGTGATTTACTCGAGGATTTGCCCTGGATAGACGGCCTGTACCGGCTGTTGCCGAAGTCCTCGTTGCTACCGCTCATGCGTCAGGCCAAACAGTTGGCCCCGATTGCCGGCGACCTTACCGTGGTCTTTCCGCACTCCTTCCGATCCGCGCTGCTGGCCAGATTCATCGGGAGTAAGCAGCGTATCGGCTATGCCCGTGACGGTCGCGCGCCCCTGCTGACCCAGGCGCCTGCCCCGCACATGGAGGGCGGGCATATCTCCCCCCTATATATGACGGATGAATACCTGGAACTGGTCCGGGCCGTGGGCGCCAGGGATGACGGCGCCGGTCCGGAACTGGGCCTGCGGGAGGACCTTGCCGTGCGGGCGGCTTCCCTGCTCGCGGGGGAGGGGCCCCTGGTCGCTTTTGCGCCGGGAGCCGCCTTTGGTCCCAGCAAACGCTGGATGCCGGAGGCCTATGCCGAAGTCGCGGACCGGCTGGCTGAAAGATACGGAGCGCGTTGCCTGCTGTTGACGGGGCCGGAAGAAGGGGATACGCGCGAGGCCATGCTGTGCCGGGCCCGCGTGCCCTTTGTCGAATTGCCCCCGGAAATGGAAAGTATCGGCGCCATGAAGGCGCTTATCGCGCACTGCGACCTGCTCATCTGCAACGACAGTGGGCCGCGGCACATCGCCGTCGCGTTCAAGAAGCCGGTGGTGTGCATTATGGGGCCGACCTCGCCGGCCTATACCCAAGGCCCGTACGAAACCGGAACCGTGCTGCGGGTGGACCTGGAATGCAGTCCGTGCCAGAAGCCGGTATGTCCCCTCGGCCATCACCGGTGTATGCGTGATATTACCCCCGACCAGGTCGTGGATGCGGTTGCGTCGCTGCTCCCGGCGTGTCAAGGATGCTCCCGATGAAAACCGTATATGTCATTACCATGTGGTCCGGTGGCCGCCCGGCCAAGAAATGGAAATCGGAAATTCTTCCGGAAACAACGCAACAGGGCACCGGCGTTTCTTTCATCAGCACGGGTACCAAGTTGCGCGTTACCGTTATTGGAAATATTTCCGTAGAGGAATACGAATCCGGCAAGGAAGAACTTGAAATGGGGTACGGCTCCGGTTCCTCGGCGGCGGAAAGCGATTCGTCCATCCGTCCCGGCAATGTGGAGCGACTGTTTTAGCGTTATCCAATGGCAGAATTCCATGCCGCAAAGCGTCAACAGGCATCGTATTACCCGATTATCCTGGGTAATAGGGCGAGGGCGCCGCTTTTGACATAGACAGCACCAGGGAATCAACGCACTATCGGGGACTGTTCTCTGTCCCCGAGCAGTGATATGGAGATTGTAAAGCGCAATGACCACCGTCATCCCATCCGGAAATGAACTGTACGGCATGCCCATAAGCGATGCTGCCCGCGCAAAGGCGGCGCACACCCTCAAAAAGTATCAGAAGAAATACAAAGCCCTCCCCGACGCCGCGTATCCGCTGGCCGCGCGGCAAAATCCCGCCCTGGGTGCCCTGCTCGGGCTCATGGATGTCGTTTCCGGCGGGGACGGTGAGGCCATTCACTATGACAAGGCTGTGTTTATCGGCACCATCCGCATGGGATATGGCCATTACCGCATCGGCATGGCGTTGGCGTCCGCGGCACGCGCCCTTGGCTACATTCCCTACTGGCATGACCTGCTCGGTTTTGATTCCGCCGGCGCGCGCATGATTCGCGACTTGGACAAGTGGTATTCCCTGGGTTCCCGCATCTCCCAGAAGTCAAAACTGTTCAACCGTTTTTTCTGGGATCCCCTGATGGGGCAATGGTATAAACGCCTTGAAAAAAATTACCCCATCATGGGGGCCTCAGCCATCTTCGCGGACACGCATCGTGATATTCCTCCTGAAACGCCCTTTCTTGGAACCCATCCCTGGAATGCGCAGGGGGCGCTGCACGCCGGGTTGAAGCGTGTGGTCAACGTGGTGCCGGACAACTGTCCCCTCGGGTTTCATATTGCGCCGGGCGCACTGCACACCGTGCAGTCCCCGTCCGCATACTTTATCTTCCGCACCCTGCGCGAACTGGGCGCTCCGGTGCCGGAAAAACAAGGCATCCCGGAGGACCAGTTGTTTCTGGCCGGCCATTACGTGGACCATCAACTGGTGGAAAACATCGATGCGGACTGTGATGCCCGGTCGGCCCGCGCGCGGGCCGGGGCGCCCCGGAGGCTCTTGGTTTCCATCGGCGGCGCCGGCGCCCAGCAGGAGTTGCTGTTAACGCTTATCGGGCGCCTGATGCCCCGTCTGCGTGCCGGGGAGACGGCCCTGTTCCTGAATTGTGGCGACCATCGGAACGCGCTGAAACGTTTTACTTCCCGTATTCCGGGGTTCGGGGAAATAGCACATCACCATATCGACTGGGAAGAAAGCCAGGCGTTTATCCGCGAGGCGGATGCCTCCGGGGTATCCGGCCTGCATGTGTTCCTCCACGAAAACCCTTTCATGGCCGTCTATACGACCAACCTGCTCATGCGCATTGCCGACCTGTTGATTACCAAACCCAGCGAATTGGCATTTTACCCCATTCCAAAACTGCTGCTGGAACGTGTCGGCGGGCACGAGGCGTGGGGCGCCATCCGGGCCGCCGAAATGGGGGATGGTACACCGGAATGCCGGGGGACTGCCCTGACCCTGCAAAGCCTGGACCTCCTGCTTCAGGAAAACGACCTGCTTAACCTGTATTGCGCGCAAATCAAAAAACTACGCGACCTGGGCCTGTATAATGGAGCGTACCGGGCCGTGACCCTTGCCGCAACCGGAAAGATGGAATAAACCCCTATGAGTTGAACGGTCCGATGCTTCAGGCGCGGCTTGTGGAACCGGTCAGCGACGGCCCAGCGCGGACAGGGCAACATCCGGCCGGTTGGTGATGATGGCATCGGCACCAAGGCCCACAACCCGGTCTATGATTGGTTTCTCATCCACCGTCCACACGGCCACGGTCTTACCAGCCTGTTTGATCGTCGCCATTCGGCCCGGGGTGACACTCTCATGACTGAGATTCAGGCCGTCAAGGTCAAGCAGGAACAGCCACCGCGTTACCAGTTCCCACATGTCGTGTTCATCCAGCTTGACGCCGGACAAGGCTTCCACCCGCATTTCCGGCGCCTCGATTTTGGCAATGGCGCAGATGATGGGAGAGAAGGACTGGATAACCACCTGCTGTGCCATACCGCGTTCGCGAATCAAGGCAATGGTCTTGCGCGTGAGTTCCAGGTTGCGTGTGCCGTTCGCTTCAATGGCCTTGATCATCCAGGCGGCAAATTCCGGGGTCATGACCGGATAGGGTTCCGCTTCCTTGAGAATTTGCCCCATCAAGGCCGTGTCGTCGGCTTCATTCTTGATCTCAATATACACCCCGATGCTGTTCTTAGCGAAGTCCAGGCATTCGCTGAATAAGGGAAGCCGTTCCCCGGCGAATTCGGCGCCCTTCCAGGCGCCCGCATCCAGGCTCTGTAAATAAACGTAATCGGATTCCGTTATCGTGCCCTGTGCGCCGGTGGTGCGTTCCAACTCATTATCATGACTGACGATGACCAGCCCGTCCCGGGTCAGGTGGCAGTCCAGCTCGAACCAGTCCGCGCCCATATCCCGGGCCAGCCGGAACGCGGCCAGCGTATTTTCCGGAGCATCGTGACTGGCACCCCGGTGGGCGATTACCGACACGCCCGCGGGCGGCGCACATACCGGAACCGTGGCACAACTGGCCAGCACGAGTAACAGGGCTGAGCAAGCCATAAACATAGACCGCATCGTCTTTTCCTCCTTCAGGTTATATCCCGGTGACATGGTTTTCGGCGTGTTGGCAATTCAACGTCGAAATTAAGGCTACCATGAGCGCTGCCCGTTTTTCAATCATTCCCGGGGCGTGGGGCGTATTGACGCGCGGGTTCCCGCTATGCGATGATTTTGAGGGTGAATGGGGCCTGTGTTTGCCCCGGGGTGTGTACGGTTACAAACAGGAGTTGGAACGATGAAACACAATCGGAGCGCGTATCCTTTTTTTCTGTTGGTCTTTTCGGTATCCGTTGCTGCCTGGATGGCGGATGGCGCGACGGAGGCGGTGCAGCACCGTGAAGAAGTGCTGACGCTGCAAACCTATCCCTGGTATGACGACCCCCATCCGGTCTTGCGTGCCTATGAGGGGAGTATCTATTATCCCTATTCGCGGCAGGATTTGATCAGCAAGGCTGGCGCGCCCCACGATTACCGCGCCTTGATTCTCGAGAACGACTATCTCCGCGTTACCTGCATTCCCGAACTCGGCGGACGCATCTGGTCCGTGCTGGTTAAAGCGACGGGCCGGGAGATGTTCCACCACAATGATGTCGTCAAACCCGCCCTGATAGCCATGCGCGGCGCATGGATCAGCGGGGGTATCGAGTGGAATTCCGGGCCCCAGGGTCATACGGTTACCGTGGTGTCGCCCGTGGATGTCCTCACGCGAGAGAACAGTGATGGGTCGGCCACCCTGGTCATCGGCAACGTGGAGAAGATATTCCGCACCCGCTGGGTCGTGGAAGTAACGCTCCATCCAGGCCGGGCGTATTTGGACGAAACCATTCGCATGTACAACCCGACTGACACCGTGGCGCCTTATTACTTCTGGAACTGCACTGCGTTCCCCAACCTTGAGGGCACCCGTTTTATTTATCCCATGACGCTTGGCACGGACCATAACGGCACCTCCTTTTTTGAATGGCCTGTGCATGAAGGCAAGGATTTGTCCTATCTCAAGAATTATGAGACCATGTACTCCATTTTCGGCTACGAATGCGATCATGATTTCTTCGGGGCTTATGACACGGACCTGGACCAGGGCATCGTTTCCTACGCCAATCACCATGAGCTGCCGGGCAAGAAAGCCTGGACCTGGGGCAAGGACGAATTCGGTATCGCGAGCCAGACGTCCCTGTCCGACGCGGGTCCGGTCAATGCACAATATATCGAAGTGCAAAGCGGGCCGCTCCTGACCCAGTCCGATTACGGCATGCTGAAGCCGGGCCGGGAAATCCGCTGGCGCGAATTCTGGTATCCCGCCCATGGGCTGGGAGACGGTTTCGAATTTGCAACTCGTGACATAGTAGCGCAGACCAGTCGCACGGAGGAGATGCTGCAGCTGCGCCTGCTGGCCACGGCCGAATATCCCGGCGCTCGCGTGACGGTCGCAGGCGGGGGGAAGAATTTGTCGGAGGCTGCCGTCGATCTCAGCCCCCTCAAGGCGGCGCGCCTGGATATCGCCTCCGGGGAGAGCCCGGTGGAAATTACCGTAACCGCTGCGGACGGTTCGGTGCTGATGCACTATGTTTCCCCCCTCGAACTCCGTAAAGTGGACGCACCGGACTTGACCGTTTCCCCCGCACGGGAGGATGGGCCTACGGCGGATGAATTGTATGAAGAGGCATTCCTGCTGCACAGCCAGACGAAACCGGACGAAGCCTGGAATGCCTACCAGGCCGTGCTGGAACAGGACCCGCTGCATGCCCCCGCCCTGTGCGGCCTTGCCGGGCTCGCGCTGGGTCGTGCCGACTGGACAAACGCCCGCACGTATGCCGAAAAAGCCGCACGGCGGGATCCGGGCAGTGCGGACGCCTGGTATGACCTGGGTGTCGCTCTGCTGCATCTGGATGAGCCGGCCGCGGCGATGGCGGCGGCGTTCAAAGCGGCCCTTACGCCGGACAAAGATCCCCGTGGCTTTTATCTGGCCGGGCGCGCGGCAATGGTGCTGGGCGACTATGCCGAAGCGCTTCGGTTGTTCGACCGCGCGTACTGGGGTAACGGCTGCGACACGGCGGCGCGAAACGGACGGCTTGCCGCGCTGCTGGCTGCGGGCAACACGGCCGAAGCGGCGCAATCGGCCCAAGGCGTACTGGAGAAAGACCCGGCGGATTTTACCCTGAAGGCGCTGTACGCGCTCGCCACGGACACTTGTGACGCTTATTCAGAAGCCTTGGGTCGCGATTGCGGGGATGCGCCTTTTGCCCTTCAGGAAGCGGCGTGTTTTATTGCCGGCATGGGTTTATACAGCCAGGGGGCGCGTTTGCTGGAGGCGGCCCTTCAGCGGGGCCTCGAAGCCCCCCTCACCCGGTATCACGCCGCATGGTGCTTTCATAAGGCGGGCGATGACGCCGCCGCTGCCGCCCACTTAAAGCAGGCGGCCGCCCTGATGGAGGGAGAGGCTCTTCCTTCGCGGCCCGAAGAACTTCCCGTGTTGGAATATGCCCTTGCCGGGTTGCCGGACTCGGGCCGTGTGCGTTTGTCCCTGGGCCTGGTTTATGCCCACTTCGGCCGCCTGGACGACGCGGTAACCCAGTGGCTCGGGGCGGTGGAATTGGAGCCCTCCCTCGGTTGCGCGTGGCGGTTGCTGGCCCTGCATGCCTGGAAGAAGGAAAATACGCCTGAAAAAGCGGCGAAGTACCTGCGGAGTGCCCTGGAGGCGTTGCCCGGAGACCAGATCCTCTATCGCGATCTCGCGTTGGTACTGGAGCCCGGAAATCGCCGGGAAGCGATTGCCCTGGTGGAATCCATGCCCAAGACAGCGGATGTCCGTTACGATATTACCACGTGGCTGGCGAAGGCATATCTGACGGAGGCGCGGTACGATGATTGCATCGCCCTGTTGGAAGTCGCACGTTTCTCCAATTGGGAGGCCCAGACCGCACCGCGGGATATTTTCGTGGCCGCCCTGCTGGCGCGCGGCAAAGGGGCTCATGAGGCGGGCCGGCTGGATGCGGCGCTGCAGGACTTTGAGCGGGCCACCACCTATCCGGAAAACCTGGAGGTCGGCCGTCCCTATGTGGTCACTGACGCGGAAATCCGGTATTGGATTGGCAAAACCAATCTCGCACTCGGTCGGGCCGATGCGGCGCGGGAAGCCTGGGAGCAGGGCGCAGGCCAGCGTACGGCCGATGACCCGCCCCTTCCGTTTGTGACGGTCACGGCCGGACAGGATGAGTATGTGCGGAAATGCCGTACCGCCTTGGAGTTGTTCTCTATCGGGGGCGGTTTCTGACGCGCCGGGTATCGCCTGGTAAAATGATTGTGGTAAGGGACGGAGTTGCGCGACACGGTTTCGCGCCTGTCCTCCGCAATAGGTTCGGAATAAGGAGAGGTAAACATGCGTCGTATCTTATTAATGGTTTGTATCGCCCTTCTGTTCGCTGCGCTTGCGCAGGCACAATTCATGCCCGGCAAGGCGGGTCCGAAAATCACCTGTGAGTCCGCTCTGGAAGACGCAGCGGTAGATCCGGGGAACACCTTGCGAGGGGCGGTTCGTGTCTCCATCAGTAAGGGCTGGCATGTAAACGCCCATGAAACCCTGGATGAATTTCTTATACCCACCGTGCTGGAAATCGAGGCAATCCCGGGATTCGACCCCCGGGGCGTGGCATATCCCGGACACAAGATGGCGACCTTTTCATTTTCCCCGGACCCCATGGCTGTCTATGAAGATGAATTCGTGCTGGGATTCCTGATCCATGTGGATGATACCGTGCTGCCGGGGACGTATGAAATTCAGGGGCAACTTCAGTATCAGGCATGTAACGACAAGACCTGTGCCCAGCCAAGCAAACAGCCGGTTACTATTCCCGTAACCGTGGCTGCTGAAAAGGCCGTCGGCGAATCTTCTGTCCCGGAATGGTTTGCGCAGGCCCCTTGGGACCAATTGGAAGAAGCACCTATCGCTTTGGCCCAGGCGGAGCCTGGCGCGTCTGAGGCATCGGAATCAGTGACATCGGTGGAACCCGTGGAGGAAACTCCCGTACCGGAACCGGCGCTACCAGCTGAACCCGAGGAGGAAACTTCCGCGCCGGAACCGGCGGCAATAGTGGTACCCGAGGGGGAAACTGCCGTCCCGGAACCTGCGGCAACGGTGGTACCCGAGGAGGAAACTGCCGCCCCGGAACCGATAGTTCTGTCGAGCACTTCCCCGGTGCCGTCTATGCCGGAGGGGAACGTTGGGGAAAAGCCGAAGGCGGCGGTCGAGGCGCCGACTGCGGCTTCCGCAACGGAATGGCGCACCCTTGTGGAGCAGTTCAAGGTGAAGGATACCCTCGCGGGATATGTGGATAAACAGGGATTTATCGGCTTTCTGGACAAAGGCAGCGGCGGGGTGGAGGAACAGCCGCCCGCCGGTGCCTCCGGCTGGTGGTGGATGGTCTGGGTGGTGGTGGCCGGGGGGCTCATGTTGAATCTGACTCCCTGCGTGCTGCCGTTAATCCCGATCAATGTTGCCATCATCGGGGCAGGCGCCCGGGCCGGTTCGCGTGCGCGCGGGTTTGCGCTGGGTGGCGCCTATGGACTGGGAATCGCATTGGTCTACGGCGCGTTGGGCTTGGTGGTGGTGTTGGGGCTTTCTTCCGCATTCGGCGCCATCAACGCGACAGCCTGGTTCAATGCCATCATCGCGGCGCTGTTTGTGCTGCTGGCCGCGGCCATGTTTGATGTCATTGAAATCGATTTTTCCAAGTATCAGTCCCGGTTGGGGTTCCAGAACGGCGGCAGCGGTCACTTCCTGGCGGCACTGGGCATGGGCGCTGTGTCCGCCCTGCTCGCCGGGGCGTGTGTGGCGCCTGTGGTCATCTGGACCATTCTTCAGGCCCAGGACCTGTACAGCCAGGGCAACGTGTTCGCGTTGCTGCTTCCCTTCGGGTTGGGCGTAGGCATGGCGCTGCCGTGGCCATTTTTGGGCGCGGGCATGTCATTCCTGCCCAAGCCGGGCAAGTGGATGGTTCGGGTCAAGCAGGCCTTCGGCCTTTTAATCCTTGCCTTTGCCTCCTATTACATGCATCTGGCCTACACGCTGGCCGTGCCGCAGACCGCGCAGGTGGAGGAGGGCGGCGTATGGACCCCTTCCCTGGAGGAGGGATTGAAGCAGGCGTTGGAAGAAAAGCGCCTGGTCATCATTGATTTCTGGGCAACCTGGTGTAAAAGCTGCATCGCCATGGACCGCACGGTGTTGAAGGATGAAGAGGTCTTGTCCCGGCTGGAAAACCACGTTAAAATCAAATTTCAGGCGGAATCGCTGTCAGAATCACCGGTTAAAGAGGTCGTGGAGTATTTTCAGGTGATGGGTCTGCCCACGTTTATCGTGCTTGAGCCGAAGGGGTAATGCCATTGTCGTAAACGTTATGCAACTCGTTCTGGACCATGTGCTGACGGTAGCCGGGTTCATGCTGGCGCTGGCGCTGGCGGCGCGGGTCCTTCGGGAAAAACGGCCCCCCGGAAGCACGGCCGCATGGCTTATGGCCATTGCACTCGTGCCGTACCTGGGGGTGCCCCTCTATCTGTTGCTGGGCGGGCGCAAACTCAAGCAGTTCATCCGCATGAAGGGGCAACTGTTCCCCGTGTCCGGTTCTGCCGGCCCCGAATCGGAAGCTCCCGTCGCCGCGGCCCGTGTCGTCATGTCCGCTGGTTTTCCGTCGCCGCGGTCCGGCAATTACGCTGTCCTCCATACCAGCGGTGAAACGGCCTTTGCCGCCATGATGCGGCTCTTTGAGGCTGCCCGGGAATCCATTCACGTGGCCACGTTTATTCTGGGCCGGGATGAAACGGGCCGCGCCGTAGTGGACGCCCTTGCCCGCAAAGCCCGTGAGGGTGTCCAGGTTCGCCTGCTCCTCGACGGCTTGGGGTGCCTGTGGTCCAGCCGCTCCTTCGTGCAGCCCCTGCGTGATGCGGGCGGCCGCGTGGGACGGTTCATGCCCGTGTTACCCCTTCAATATAAGTGGTCGGCCAACCTGCGCAACCATCGCAAGATTGTGGTGATCGACCATGCGACCGCCATGGTGGGCGGCATGAATCTCACCACCCGGTTCATGGGGCCCTCTTTCCGCCCGGAACGCTATATCGACGCATCAGTATTCCTGTGCGGTTCCGCCGTGGAAGATATAGAGACAATTTTTTATGACGATTGGAATTATGCCACCGATGAAGGTGTTGACGACACCCCGGAACTGAACGGCTGCTTCTGTGAATATGCGC
>JAKLHG010000399.1 GCA_022710255.1 Candidatus Hydrogenedentota bacterium | reverse complement strand
GCTGTTCAACACCAGCGTGCGCAGGTGCCTCCAGTATCCGTCCGCTTCCCCCAACAG
Organism: Candidatus Hydrogenedentota bacterium; assembly: GCA_022710255.1. Classification (GTDB taxonomy): domain Bacteria; phylum Hydrogenedentota; class Hydrogenedentia; order Hydrogenedentales; family CAITNO01; genus JAAYBJ01. Next base: position 4,261 of record JAKLHG010000399.1, on the reverse strand, counting down.
CACAAGACTGGGCGATTCCAGCCAGGCATCAACCTGGTCTACAGCGCGGGCAAGGGGCGTGGGCGGTGCGTAGATGCGCGGGTGCGTCACTATGGCGAGAAATTCATGAATACACGGCCAGGGAATGGCCCAAGGCTGGTGGCCCTCCGCCTGTTCGCGGATGCAGCGGTTGGCGATATCATGCCACGCGGCGTCTTCACGATGGGCATACACCAGCAGGTTGGTATCAACGGCTATCATCCGCCGCGCCCGTCGTATGTAGCATTCCGAATCTGGTCCCAGGAGGACTCGGAAAATTCGGGTTGAAGTCCATCGCCATTAAATGTGGCATTGCGTAATGTAAACGGTGCGCGACGCGTATGCTCGGCCAAGGTGCGGCGTAATCCCTCTTCAACCAGGGCTTTAACCGTAACCTTCTCCTCTTGTGCCACACGGCGCACCTCTTTGTACAGGTCAGTCGCAATATCGATGGTCGTTTTCATATGGGTAACCATATCATAAAATATGGCAATATGTCAAGTATCTTCTGCACAGCGGGTGAACAATAGCAAAGGGAAGAAGCGGGGATGAGGACGCCCCGGTCTATTCTGTATGCCCGACGACTCAATTCAGTTCTGGAAAGATCAGGGTTTATGTCCAATAACCAGCATTTCAAAATCATCCGGCGTGAGCGGATCTTCCCGGGAATAGGCGCCCAGCTTCGCCCCGAAGAGTTCGATGGGGTCATACCCGAGGGTCTTCAACAGCCAGGTAATTTCACTCGGCACATAGTAGCGCTCATTGCACGCAAGGGTTATTTTGTTGCCGGAGTCATCTTCAAACTCGGTGATATTGAAATCACGAAAGGTCATCAGGTCGAAGGTGTTATTCTTATAGGCGGCATTACCCTCCTGCTTCGCTTCGGCGCAAAAAGCCTCCACGCTGTGGAAGAGGGGGAACAGGCCGTTAAGGGTGGTGAAGATAAACGTTCCCCCGTCTTTCAGGGACCGGGTAACGTTTTTTAGTATCGCAAAATTCATTTCGTCCGTTTCCATTAACGGGAATCCACCCTCACAAAGCATGATGGCCGCATCAAATTCCGCCTTAAACGGAAGGTTACGGGCGTCATGCCGCTGAAACTCAATGCGCAGGTTCTGTTCGGCCGCTTTTTCCCGCGCCCGGGAAAGCTGCGACTCTGACAAATCAATGCCTGTAACGGAATATCCCCGTTTGGTCAATTCAATGGCGTGCCGCCCGGTACCGCAACCGATATCCAGTATTCTTAGAGATTTGTCAAACTGAAATTCCTTTTCAAGGAAGTCACATTCCCCAATCGTTCCCTGCGTGAAGCACTCTTTATCATAAGTGCGTCCGTAGTTCTGAAACAGGCTTTCATACCATTGTTTTGTGTTCATAGAGGCTCCCGGGTAAAATTATGTGCTCATGTATTGGTCAGGCGACCCGTAGGGCCGCGTGGTTTCGGGTCATCATGATACCAAAATGAACCGTTCTCCACTCATGTGAACGGTAAACATGCTTCAGGCCCTTCGGACTTCCGCTTCATGCGGTGAGGACAGGGAGGCACTAATTGAGGTGCCTGTCAACTGAAGTCCGGTCGGCATGGTTATATAAGTACAGGTCAGGGAAGAGGCAGGCGCTGTATGTTCCCTTCCTGAAGTTATTGAAATCGCGGCAGTTCTTTACGCGGAAGCAGTCCTCGCCAAAGGACGCGCAGGAACGATTGGGCTTTCTGTGGGTTTACACGGGCGTAGCGTTCGAAAAAAACCAACAAGGTTATTTAGTGTCGAGGAAGGAGGCGGTCTCCATGAACCCGAATCGCCTTAATATTGTATTGGGCCTGTTATTACTGGCCGCTCTAGTGTTCGGCGTGCATCAGACCCTTACAGTAAAACGGCTGAAATCCATGGCCGCCTATGGGCAGTCCCGGGGCATTCTTATCGGCGGCAAGGAGTCCCCCGCACTAAGCCTTTCCGGTGCGCCGACAATCAGCGCCGGCAACAGTCCCAATCCCGGCAGCGCGGAACAGGACGGCCCGTCCGAAAATACCCCTGAGGTAAAAACACGTCCAGAACAAAAAGGGGCGGAAACTTCCGGACGCCCGGAGGTAACCGATGCAGATGGCAAAACAGGTAACAGTCCCGGGTCTCCTATAGCGGTATCCATCGGCCGGGACGGCAAGTTGCGCACCGGCATACCGCCTTGGACGGGTTCTGGAGCATCCCCGTCCAGACGGGCCACGCAACGAAAAGGACAGGACACGGCCGCCCGGCAACCGAAGGAACGCGACAGCCGGGAAGTTCCGGACGCGGCGAAATCACGGGAGTTGCTGAACCTGGCCCAGGAGATGATGCAGCAAGGCCGTTATGATGTAGCGGAAGAAAAGCTCGCCCAGAGCCTGGAAGAGGATGAAACGAACCGGATGGCCTGGCAACAACTGGCCCGGCTCCAGCATAAACAGGGGCTGACGGAGGCGGAGATCAACACCTATTTTGACTGGATGGAGGCCAGTCCCGGGGACGCGACGCCGTATTACCAGCTGGCCTCGACCTATGCGCGCCAAGGTCAGGACACGGAAGCCCGCTATTACCTGGGCGAATATGAGGCACTGTCGGGAAGCCAAACACACACCTTTTCCCAGGCCGCTGCCGTGTATCGGCAGCTTGAGGACCGAAGCGAGGAAGGGCGGGTCTTGTCCCAGTGGCTCGCGACCACGCCGGAATCCGTCGATGCGCGCCAGGCCTGGGCCGATTACAACCGCCGGCTGGGCGGGTACGATGTCGCGTTGACCCAGTATCAGCAGCTGGCTTCCCTCATGCCGAACAATCCCCGGTTATATCAGCAGATAGGTGATGTGTACCGCCAGTTGGGGGACTACGGCCAGGCCCAGCTGCAGTATGAGAACGCACTGAGCCTGCGCCCGACGGATACGGGCATATTGGGCCGCCTGGCGGACCTGAACTATCAGAACGGCGACCTCAACGGCGCGTTGGCCGCCTATAACGAAATCATCGTGTTGGAGCCCGGTTCAAACGCCGCGGAACGTGCCCAGCGCCGGGTCATCTCCATAGAAGAACACCTGCAGCACGCCGGGACCTACCCCGCGAATTGAGGCGCGGTCATTCCGGCGGCAGGCATGACCAGGCAGGTTGGGCGGTCCACGCCGCGCGCCCGGAACCGTTCGCGCACGCGCACCAGCGCCGCTTCCAGCGTATCCGCTTTTTCCGCGCCCGTCAGGCGGGCCTCCGCGTCCGACATCCGGGTAACCAGCAGGGTGCGCGGGCCTTTCTGCAGGGTGGAAAGCGCGGTCTGCCCGTTAATATCGGCCTGACGGCGCAGCGCCTCAATAACCGCACCGGGCGAACCCATCTCCAAATAGCGCCGGTATCCGGCGCCGCCGAGGCCTTCCGGCGCGGGGGCATACAATACGATAAGTCCTTCCGGTTTTAGCGCCGCCCAGGCGTTCACCAGTGCCTTGTGGCTTTGGATAAAATTGGGCGCGTCCGGTATGGCCGCCACAACGAGATCGGCCTGCTCCCGGATCGGGATGCAATAGGTACGCCCGGCCAGGGCGCAGGCGGCCCGATGTGCCGCGTCGAGTTCTCCGATGAACAGGCCGCCAATGGCGCCCCCGGTAGTCAGCACCGTGTTCAGAATAAAATCCGGAGGATGCAGCCGGGCAGCCTCAAGTAAATCTTCCGCCACCGGGTTACCGTCAAGTGCGCCGATGCGCACCGCCGGGTCCAGCCGCGGCGCTGTGGGATGCAGGTTCAGCGTATGGTTGCGGGCAATGGTGGCCGCGCCGGACAGGCCCGGCACCAGCGATTTTCGGCCGCCGCCGAAGCCTGCGAAATAATGGGGTGCCGCCGTCCCGGTCAGGATCAGGCGGTCGCATTCACAGGCGCGGCGGTTCAGATAGACTTGCGTTCCCCGGCTCGTGCTCCCCGCATAGAACAAATTTCCGGCATCATAGGCGTCATGATTATAACAATGTTTCCGAAAACGCCCATATACCGCCGGGCCCAGTATGCGGGCCTGTTCCTCTTCCGTGGCCGGGCGGTGTACCCCCAGCGCGAAAAAAAAAGATATCTGCGCCGGCGATACCCCCCAGCCCTCCAAGTGCAGGACCAGCCGGGGCAGCACCTGGTCCAACCCCGTTTTGCGGGTTGCATCCGGCACTACAATGCCCACCGTCTCATGGGTACGAAAACTAGCTCCGGCGGGCCCATCCATACCAATGGGATTGCAAAGCGCGGCGGCCAAG
>JAKLHG010000398.1 GCA_022710255.1 Candidatus Hydrogenedentota bacterium | reverse complement strand
CTCCTGGTCCTGCCGCATTTCACGGTAACCGGGACTCCTCATTTCGACACCTCCAGCCGGGGGGCCATCTTGGGCCTTACCCTGCAAACCACGCGCGAACAAGTTGTTGCGGCCATCCTCTCAGGCGTAACGTATGAAATGAAATTGAATCTGGAAATGTTACAAGGGGCGGGAGTAGGGATTCGGCGCCTGCGCGCAGTTGGTGGAGGGGCGAAGAGCCGCGTTTGGGTCCAGCGAAAAGCGGATATCATGGGTATTCCCGTGGCCGTGCTGGAAACCACAGAAGCGGCCTCACTGGGCGTGGCCTTGCTGGCTGGCACGGCCTCCGGCGCCCTTCCCGATATTAAGAGTGTGTTGGACCAGGTTGTTACGATCGCCTGTGTGTGCGATCCGGATGAGCGCCGTACGCAGGAGTTCCAAGAACGCTATGTCGTGTATCGCGGCGTCTATGGCGCCCTGAAAGAGATAAATCACCAGTTGGCAGCGTTTGATGCATAGGGCAAGGTAAAAAGTGGCTTCACGAAAGCGTTGGAACAACATCTACGATGGGGAGAACCCGTTCGGTCTTGCGCAGACCGTAGCCAAGTCCCTGCAGTCCTGCACCAAACGGAAGGAGGAAGAGCCCTCCAAGCGCGTGCGGTATTTGTGGGTCTATCTGCCGGACCGCGACGCCTATACGACCTCCAACGCCGACGAACGCCCCCTGAGCTTTGACGAGTTGCTTGATATCATCGATGAAGGCGCGGGTGTCGGCGCACGCAGCCTGATCGTCAGCACGAGTTCGCCCATCGCGACGCACCCTTATCTGCTTCAGATCTGCGACTGGGCACAGACGACGCACGAGATGACTGTAGGGATTCACCTCTACAAGCTTCCTTTCAAGCAAGAGGATCTGCCGGTCCTCGCCAAGTTGAACAAGGACAAGACGCGCCTCTTCATCGATGGCGAGCACATGGAATCCGCGCCCTTGGCTGAAGGTGCCGGGTACCGCGTCTATAACGCGGACGGACTCGATGACGAGATCGTGTCTCCGAAGTGCGAATTCCCGGGAACCATGACCTGTGTAAGTCCCATCGGCAATCTGTACACCTGCGGTCTCGTCCTGGGGGAGCAACGCTTCAAGCTCGGCCACATCTTCGAACGCAAACTCACTTCCATCATGGAAGACTCCTCATTGCCACACGCCATCCCCGAAGGCGTGTCCAAGGCCACGCGCCGCTGCAACGGGTGTCCGCCCTTGATGGCCCAGAAGATGCACAACGACGAGCTGTAGACCACACCCTGCCCTTGTGCCTTGCACGCGCTTCCCTTGCTGATGCGAACCCAATCGCCCCATGCCACATTGCCGTGGCCGTGTCTCAAACACCGTAAAAACGTGTGCATGCGCGTGTGAATAGACGACGACACCAGATGCGGTGCGTTTCTTGACACTCGATTCCCTGTATGGTATGATTCGCCACGCTCAGTGAGCGGGAGTAACTCAGTGGTAGAGTGCAACCTTGCCAAGGTTGACGTCGCGGGTTCAAATCCCGTCTCCCGCTCCATTTTTTTGTTTGATCCGTGCGCCGCTCGGCGCGCGATTTAGTTTTAGAGCGTGGGCCGCTAGCTCAGTTGGTAGAGCAGGTGACTCTTAATCACAAGGTCGCAGGTTCGACTCCTGCGCGGCCCACCACTTTTTCAGTCAACCGGAGACGCAGGGTGTGACTGCGTCTGATATGCGGACGCAGTGCAGCCAATTTCCTAGGTAGAAGCGCTCCGGGCGAGTGGCGGAATTGGCAGACGCGCTGGACTTAGGATCCAGTATCGCAAGATGTGCGGGTTCAAGTCCCGCCTCGCCCACCAGCCCTAACTTTAGTGGAAGTGAGACCTTCTTATGACAGACAACGAAAAAGATGTGCGTGAGGAATCCCCGGTGGAATCTGAAACGATGGCGGATGCCGAAGTGAACGCAGGCGAAGCGGAAGAAAAACCCTATGAATGGAAAGAACCGCCGCTGTTTGAAGTTGAAGAGAAGGACAATTGTCTCGTCGGTGTAAAGGTCACCATTCCCGTTGCGAATATCAAGGCGGCCTTGGATGACGTTTACGAAGAAGTGAATGACGGCGTGCAGGTTCCAGGCTTTCGCCGCGGTAAAGCGCCCCGTAAATTACTGGAGAAACGGCTGGGCAAATATGCGCGCAGCACGGTAGTGGAGCGCCTGGTGGACGCCGCCGCGAACAGCCTGGTCAAGGAAAAAAATCTCAAACCCATATCGAAAGTAGAGGTCGAAGGGCTGGAGAATACGGAAAATATCCCCGAGGATAAGGACCTGGTCTACACCCTGGAGTTTGAAACTTCAGGAAAATGTGAACCGGCCGACTATACGCAGTTTGTACTCGAAAAGCTGGAATTCCAGGTGGAACAGGCGGATGTGGACGAAGCAATTGAAGACATGCGTTCACGCTTCGGCCGGTATGAACCGCTGATGGACGAAGGCGCCCGGGACGGCGACCAGGTTATCATGGATTTTAGCGGCACCATAGACGGGGAGCCTTTCGCGGGCAACAGCGCTGAAAATTACCCCTATATTCTGGGTTCCAAGCGGTTCCATGAGAATATGGAAACTGTTCTGCGTGGCGCGAAAAGTGGTGATGCCGTGGAGGCGGACGTGCCCTTCCCTGAAGATTATAAGTCGCAGGAACTTGCCGGAAAAACCGCGCACTATCAAATCAAGATCAATGAGGTCAAGCGCCGCGTGCTGCCCGAAGTGAATGATGAATTCGCCAGGAAAGCCGGCCAGGAAACTCTGGAGGAATTGCGGGAAAGCATACGCAAACGTATCGCGGAAAACGCGGGCACCCAGCTTGTGGATCTGTTGCGCAATCAAGCCATGCAAAAACTTGTCGAAGAAAGCGTTTTCACCCTGCCCACGAAACAGACACAGCGCTTTATTGACGGGGAATATGATTCGATGAAAGAAGAACTGATTCAGCGGCATGTGCCCGTCGAAGAAATAGAAAAGGAAGATGACGATATACGGAAAAATGCGGAAGAGCGCGGCCTTTTTGCCATTAAGTCCATGTACGCCATAAATGCGGTTTGCGAAAAAGAGGGAATCGACGTTTCCGAAGCGGACATGGACGAGTACGCGCGGTCTCTTTCCGGGGGCGATGACAAGCAGTTTGAACTCATGAAGGAGTTCCTTGCGCGGGAAGATATCCGCACGAACAGTGTGTACCGCATCCTGACTAACAAGGTGCTGGACGCGATCGTGGCGAAAGCCTCCATCAAGTTGGTGCCCTTTAAGGAAGAGGACGGAGAGGCTTCCGGGAACCAGGAACAAGGCGGCGCAGAGGAAAACCAGGATGGCTGAGAACAAGACCCGTTGTGAGACCATGATGCAGGCCGCCGCAGCCCTATCCGGCGGGTGTTTGGGTGGGCGTTCACCCATCGACCCACAGGCAGTCACCATTTACCAGCAAACCAGCCGGGGCGAGCGTGCCTACGACATTTTTTCCCGACTCCTCGAAGACCGCATTATCTTTCTCGGGTACGTCATTGATGATGCCGTTGCCAATTACATCATTGCACAGTTGCTTTTCCTGGAAGCGGAAGACCCGGATAAGGATATCAATATTTATATCAACTCGCCGGGCGGCAGCGTCACAGCCGGCCTGGCCATCTACGATACCATGCAATACGTGCGCCCCGACATCACCACCATCTGCATCGGGCAGGCCGCCAGTATGGCTGCCGTACTGACCGCAGCAGGCGCCAAGGGAAAGCGTTTCGCCCTGCCGTATTCCCGATTTTTGCTGCACCAGTTGATGGGCGGCGTGCAGGGACAGGCCTCGGATATCGACATCCAGGCTCGCGAAATCGTCCGCATCGGAGAAATGATTGATGAAATTCTGGTAAAACATACCAACCAGAATCTTGAAGTTATCCGCCACGACAGCGACCGCGACTTCTTCATGGGCGCCTACGAGGCAAAGGAATACGGACTGATCGACGAGGTGTTAATACGTAACCGGGCCTTGGGAGCAGTATAACGCACGGTTTGGATTCGTACCAGCAGGCAGGGCAGGTTCTCATCAACACAATATATTGTTGACAAAATGCCCTCAAAGTGCTATAATAGCACATTATCTAGTGTTGAATAGCTTAAATTCGCCGGGTAGTGCACCCCCAGCCGTAGGAGATATTTTTTTTATGGCTCCGCATCAGCGTTCGCGTTCTAACGCTCCCTGCTGTTCCTTTTGCGGGAAGCGCCACGATGAAGTCAGTAAACTCGTGGCGGGTCCGGATGTCAATATCTGCGATGAATGCGTAAAGCTGTGCAGTGAA
>JAKLHG010000397.1 GCA_022710255.1 Candidatus Hydrogenedentota bacterium | reverse complement strand
GTCGATGACATTTGCCGACGCCATTATCGAAGCCTACAACGCCATGAAACCGGCACAGATGGCTTCGGGCGTCATAGACGCTGAAGCCTATATCCGGAACCGGACGCGACAGGCCCCTGTGGACAATAACCTAAATTACATGGTGGTGGAGCAGGAAGGCGGCCGGCGTTGCTACGTGGTCCGGTGGTCCGCCCATCCCACCATTTTCGATTCGGATTTGATGGAGTTTTCCGCCGAGTTTCCCGGCGAAATGATGCGCTATGTGGAGGAACAGACCGGCGCCAACGCTATGTACCTGGGCGGCGGTCTGGGTTCTATGAGCCCCCGTGCCGCGGACGCTCCGACCGATTCCGAAAAAGTGGCGCAGTACGGCCGGACACTGGGGCAACTGCTCCTGGAAAATACGGCGCAACTTGAGTTTATGAACTATACTGAAGTGGCTTCGGTACGCGTGCCTGTGGGGGTACCGTCACCGCAGGCGAGGCCCATGTCGCCCAAATGGCGGCTTTCGCCTGTGGCCTCGAGAATACTGGGCATTCCGCCGGAAGGATGGATCCAAGGTGCGCGCGTCGGCAACACCATTCTAATTGGCATGCCTTTCGATACCAGCGGCGAATTGACCCGTGAATGGCGGGAACAGGCCGCGCGGGAAGGTTGGGACCTGTGGGTCACCAGTTTTGCCGGCGCATACCTGGGCTACTTGTCCCCCGACAAATACTACAATGAAGTGGATGATAAGGGTCATCTCGATTATGAAACCGGCCTGATGAACTGGCTTGGTCCGCAAAGTGAAGCGTATTTCGCCGCGCTGATGAAAGAGGTCATTGACAATTTCGGCGAACCCTTCCAAACCGCCGCAGCCCAGCCAGCCGCCGCGGTAGCGCCGGTTGAACCGGTCCCGCCTGCCGCTGAAGCTGTGCCGGCCGAAGCGGTCCCGGCTGCCGCCGCGACCTTATGACGGAGGACTTGGAACAGGCGCCGGGGCCGCCGCCGGAACCGGAGCATCCCATTTCCGGACCGCATCCGCCAAATGTTGATCAATACCGGAAACCGCTGCTGAGGCTGAAGCCTGACATTCATGCGCAGCGTTCGGGGTATGCAGTGCCCGGCATGGCGTTGGGTCTGGCCGTGATCGTGATCGGCATGGCGCATCTCTGGTTTGCGGCGCGGGAGGATGCCGTTGCGCTGCGTGATGCGCCCTGGGAAAACGCCGTGCTCCTCTTCGAAACTCCCCGGAGCTTGCCCGTTTTGGAGACTCTGCCCATCGCGGTGCGCCGGGTCCGGCGCGACGCGCCTCTCCGGGACGATTCCCGCCTCAACCTGCTGGGTGGCCTGCTTGGGTGGGACCGATTCGAGGGCACCGTGCGCCTGACGGACCCGGAATGGGTCTTCGCCGCGGACCTGCCCGGACATCGGCTGGCGCCCCTGCTGGAATCTGGACGCCTGCCGGAACCGAACGCGCCGGAAGTGCTGGCGGGGGACCTTGCCCGCATGGAACCCTTCCAGGTGGATGGCCAGACGTTTCAGGTCGTTGGCAGGCTGAAACGGTCCGCTTCGGTATTTCTCTTCGCCTACCTGCTGCCCCATGGAACGGCCTTTGCCGAATCCTTCCGCCCCGGGCGGGGCGCCCGGACAGGCCTGCTTGTGGAAGACGGCAGCCGCTTGTTTGCGGAAGACCTCCTGCCTGAACTGTATCCCGAGCCTGCCGCGGTCGCGCCGGAAACGGCTTCAGCGGAACCCGGGACGGAACCTGCCGATGAGGAACCGCCCTTGGTGCTGCCCAACTATCACGGCGGCATCCTCCGTTCACCGGACGATGTCGCGTTGCGGGCGATGACCGGCCTGTTTGCGATTGCCTTGGGGGGCGCCTGTTTCTTCTTTTGCCTCTTTCTGTGGATGCATGCGGGCCACAGTGTTTTGACGCGCCCGTTCCTGGGTGAAGTGCGTAAACGGTCCTCGTTATTCTGGGAGATGCACATTTTCCTTTACGGCGTTTTCTTTTTCACCATGTGGTTCACGCTGGAGAACCCGCTGCTCGCCTACCGGCTCAAGTTATATATTGAAATGGCGTTCAGTCAGGGTGGTGTGGGCCATGTCGGCGCCGCCTACGATTCCGGCAGTATCGCCCGGGCGGCATGGATGACGTTCTACAATAACTACATCGAGCAGACGCTGCTGCTGACCTTTCTCATCTCCCTCGTGCCCATTCCTCTGGGGCTGGTCAAGAACCTGTTGAGTTTTCTCCTGATCGGCGGTGCCATGGCGCCTGCGTGGTCCGGTTCCGCCGCCATGCTCATGCTTCATTCCATCACCATGGTCCTGGAATTGGAGGCCTATATCCTCGCCTGTTTCGCCATTACCGCATGGCCGCTGACCCTCCTCGCCGGCATTTGGTCGCGCCAATTCCTGGATAGTCTAAAACGCGGGGTGCTCATGCTGCTGTCCGCCATGGTGGTTACGGGCGTCCTGCTCGCCGTCGCCGCGCTTTATGAAGCCCTCACGCTGATCCACCTGCTCTGAGGGCGCCGGAACGGCTTCTCGATTCACCTCAAGAATGCGCTCCGTTGACCGGCGCGGAATTGAGAAGGAGGAAGGGCGCATCTTCAGACTTTCCGATTTCGACCAGGTTTTATAATGGTATTTTGGAATCCGGTTTGAGACTTTTTTGACGCCATGTTCGTATAGGACCGCAAGAAACGTACAGTTCATCATGAGGTTTTCAGCCTCCCCCGTATACGAATAAGCTTTTTCAGTTGGCAGGGCAACTGAAAAAGATTATTCGTTCTTGGTGGCTAAAAACCGGAATGCGGTAGGTGGGCGGGGGGTTGGGGCGGCCTTTACTATGAAATAATAGCGGGTAGTGACGGCGACCGTTTTCTTTCGTTATTTTGACTGCTGCGGTCCCGTTCTGCTATGATTTACGGGCTGTGGGCGATTAGCTCAGCTGGTTAGAGTGCCACGTTGACATCGTGGAGGTCACTGGTTCGAGCCCAGTATCGCCCACCATTTTTTTTTGCCTGCAGGCGCATGTGGGTGTGCTTTGCCCACCCCGGGGGGGCTTCAGTCCTCATCATCATCCCAGTAGAAATCATCATCATCGTCATCGTCTTCAGCAGACGCGCGGCATGCGGGTGCGGCGGCGGGGGTCAGGACCAGGCGGTCCGGGCCGAGAATGCCGACGGATACCACCGTCTTCACGGCTTCATCCAGCGTCAACCCGCAATGGTAGACGTCTTCCACCGGCACCAGTTGAAGCAGGCCCACGCTGATGTTGGGCGTGGTCGGGATGAACACGCGGAAGTAGTCGCGCCCGCCGGGGATGCGGACCCGGCCGACGGCGAAGCCGATGGCTTTCATGCCGCGGCAGGGGAAGTCCACCACCACGGGCACTTTGGGTTCGCCGCCCTTTTTCTGAATCGCCACGGCGCGCACCACCTGTTTGGAGGCGATATAAATAGTCTTGACGAGGGGAATGCGGGTGATAAGGGCTTCCGCGAGGCGGATGAGTTTCCGCCCGGCCACCCTGCCAGCCACCATGCCCGTCCCGTACACGAATAGAAACAGGACGAGACACGCCACCACGGGGGAAATATAGTCGGGGATGGGTTCGATGTGGCTGCGGATGAGGGGCGAAATGCGCCCCGCGGTGAAGCTGTACAGGAATTTCATCACGAACAGGGTGATACCGGCCGGGACCACGACAAGCAGGCCGGAAATGAGGGGTTTGCGCAGGGTTGCCCAGAAGCGGCCTGCGGCGGTCAGCGCCGGTTTGACGTGGGGAGTGTTCATAGGACGCCTCCGCCGCCTACGCCGCCGCCAAGTGTTTCGGGCATGACGAGGCCGCCGGAGATGAGCGCTTTCAGGGCATCCTCCACGGAAATGCCGGCGGGTTCCGCCTCCTCCACGGGGACGAATTCAAGGTATCCGCTGGTCGGATTGGGGGTGGTGGTCACGAAGACCCGGTAATAGTCGCGCGGCGGGCCGCTTTCGCCTTCGCGCAGGCGGATGGTGCCGGTAACAAATCCCAACGCTTTCATGCCGGGCCGCGGGAAGTCCACAAGTACTACGGACCTGAATTTTGTGGTGTCATCGCCCAGCGAGAGGGTGTGAACCAGTTGTTTCGACGCCCCGTACACCGTCTTTACCAGCGGAATGCGGTCCAGCACCGCCTCGGCCAGACCGATGAGCGTGCGCCCGGCCACGGCGCTTGCGACCAGGCCCACCCCGTACGTGACCAGCAGGAGCACCAATAGCGCCAGGGTTGTCACAATAGAATCCGGCAGCGTGCCGAAGAAGGGCCGCATGGCGGGAGCAAGCCGGCCCGCC
>JAKLHG010000396.1 GCA_022710255.1 Candidatus Hydrogenedentota bacterium | reverse complement strand
TGAAAAAAAAGCTATACCCAGATTGGCGCCCAGAATGGCAAAGGCAATGACCATGAGCACCAGGCTATGGGTGGTTCCGAGGGTCCACATGGCCAGCCCTGCAACCAACTGCGCGATGACGAGCACGGAAAAGCGATGATGCCACCACCCCGACCGGCCAAGAACCAGGAACATGAGGGCGGTGGCCATACCCAGTGATACTGCGAGCCATGAAAAACGTGTCGCTGCCAGCGAATTCAGCCAAGAAGACATTTCGCTTTCAAATAAAACACGAAGACTTCCGGAGGCGACAATATCATCCAGTCGTTTGGGAAAAACTGCCCGTACAGCGCCAATGCAAACGTGAGCCGTAAAAGTTGCACACCAGGCGCACCACAGAAAGGACTCGCTGGCCTGTTCATGGGCTGCGTTCATAAAGGCTGTTTCCCTGGTGCGTTTTCCAAAATAGGCGGTTTCTGAAGGAACCCGCAAAATCAGATACAGAGAAAACAGGCACAGTACGGCAATGAACAGATACGGTAAACGGTAATCCGCTTCGTAGAGAGGACCGGCCAGAAAAGGCCCGGCCGCAGACCCCGTACTCCAACCTACATTGACACGCCCCATGTATCGGGCACGTTCATCCAAAGCATGCGCGGCGCCCACCCAAGAATGGAAGCAAGGCCACGCCAGGGCGGAGACCGTACAGGCGCCACAAAACAGAGTGCCGCAAATCCAAGGACTTCTAAAAAGAGGCATGGCACACATGAGCGCCATGTAACCAATAATTCCGATGACCCCCCAACTCAACCCATTCTTGGCCCGGGCCACATAGTTTGCCGAACCAAGCGACAGTACGGTATACCCTAACGCCTGTGTTCCTGCAAAGACACCCGATAAAAAAGCGCCCCGCCCCAACTGATTATAAACAAAAAATGGCATGACCATAGTTGCTGATGCGGTGGCTGCGCTGAAAAGAAAAGAAATCAAGGCGACCTTAGCCGGTGGCATCAGAAAAGAGTCCAGTATTTTATCGCGTTGTAGTCTTATCACCTACTGAATTCCAAAAACGATACAGTGTTTAATCAGTCAGTGGACACAAACATCGGCACGAATGTTTTTTTATATTTTAGCTCTGTAAATGACAAAACACCGAACGTAATGAGTTATCCGTGTCCAAACCTTAACGATAGCACCCTCTTTCAATCTTATTACATGGTATTCAAACGCCCCATGGCTCACGGATGGGCCGCGTCAGCCTGGCATTGGCTTCCTCGTCATTGATAAAGCATTCCGAAACCGTGTCGTACTGGAGCGGGCGTTTCAGGCGGATTGCAATATCACTGATATGGCAGAGTGCGTCGCCATTTACCGCTTCTTCAATGGGCGATACTGGGTCCTTCTTATCACGCACACTCTCCACAAAATTCTTGATATGGTGGGTGCTTTTGTAAAGGTGAATCTCCCCCTCTTTGAGTGTATCGTTTAGCAGGCCTGTATCAGAGGCGCTAATTGTATTTCTGTTGACGGCCACCCAACCGTCCGTTCCCTCAAAAGCAGTGCCATGACTGTCGGTAAGGCCATATCGCTCTACCCATTCCTTGGGTGCAGGTTCAGAACGGTAATCGATTTCGAGACCACCTGAATATCGAAGGGTTATTTTCCAGGACGTTGCCGTGTTGCACAAACCCTCTTTGGGAAAAACACCCGTGCCTTCCACTATCACGGAAGTGTGCATGAGTGCACCCGCTCCCCACAAAGCGATGTCAAGCGGATGAATACCCCAACCGGCAATGAAACCCAGGGCATAGTCTTCAATAAACCACCACCAGGCATTAGAATCGCGGTCTTTGGTGTAGGGTGTAAACGGCGCGGGCCCCAGCCAACGCTCATAATCCAAATTACCGGGAACAGGCACCTGTTCAAGGGAACCGCCGGAAGAACTCGCCGGCGACCAGACGTTGATAGCCTTTAAGTCGCCAATACGCCTGTTGCGGACCAGTTCGCAGGCTTGCAGAAACTTGGCATCAGACCGCTGCTGCGTGCCGAATTGAAATACAGTCTTTTTTCTGCGCACCTCGGCGCACAGGGCACGATTCTGTTCCAAACTGACCGACAGCGGTTTTTCACAATACACACCTTTGCCTGCCTTCGTCGCAGCCAAGGAATGGAGCGCATGCCAGTGGTCGCACGAAGCAATCACGCAAGCGTCAATATCCTCCCGTCCCGTGATGTGCTCATGCTCTAAATAATCGGCACAATCCCGGTTCCCATAATAGTCGTTCACCATCGCGAGCGCCTTCTCGCGGCGGTCTTTCTTCACATCGCAAACGGCGACCACCTGGGCATTCTTTTGCTGCAGCATTGTCTCCAGCAGATAACCGCCCCGGTCTCCCACGCCGATACAACCCACCACCACGCGATTGCTGGGCGCGGTGGTGCCAGCCAGTCCCAACGCGGAAGAAGGGATTATAGTAGGAAATGCGGTCGCGACAGCACCGGCCAGAGTACAACGTCCGAACTCTCTGCGTGTCAGGGTATGGGGCTTATTCATGCTTCTGTATTCCTTCCTCCGCCAACGGGGAACTAGGGATAATGATATTCTCATTGTTGCCTTAACGTATATTTTTTTGAACAGACTACTTTTCATATTCTGTAACAAAGCAATTTATAATATCACACCGCGTTTGTATTTGCCTCTCACAAAACATTGTGTTCACAAACATTACGGAGCCATTTCCAATAAGGCCAAATCAGTTGTGGGAAAATCCCACGTTAGGCAGTGCCTGAACGTATCCACCCGTTTCCTTTTCTTCAAAATGGAGCTGCGTGTCATAAATAGTTGTTCCCGCAATCTGTCCAATAATCCAGGGCCAGTCAGGACCATCAAGGGAACAGCTGTAATTGGCAAGCCAATATGAATTCTCGTCAAGTTCCACAATGCCGGCAAAGGCGGTATCCCCTTTTGATGGAAAATCCAAAACCGGTAACAATGCCATTTTTGTTGTGTCCAGCCGGTACAGGGTCGTTCGTTTACGAGTCAAGGAATATCGGAGCATCCACCATCCTCGCTGCCAGGCCTTGGGCAGCCAATCGGCGCCCGACGCGAACGGCCCTGCCACATTTCGCCGGGCAATAACATAGAACTCCACTCCGTGCCGGAACATGAGTGCCGAATCATATTTTTCATCCGTATGCGTGCAGGTCCACCGGGACAAATCATATTTTGAGGCATGGCATACGAGGGCACCTCCTGTTTCAAGGCGCACCGTCGCATACAGATTACCCTCCGCATCGAAACAAAATTCCCCTTCCTCGGCACTGACCCTATCCACCTGTGGATTTTCTGAAATGGGTTGCCATGTGCAGCCGTTCCTGGAAACCAGCAAGCGCAGGTCCCCGGGACGATCGCCGGTGGTATAAAGTCCGGCACCGTAATATACGGACATATACGCGGTATCGCCAAAGTTCCGAAGTCGCCAGACGACATAACCTGGTTTGTATACAGGCGCGGGCTCCGTCCAGCCTTCCTCCTCTATGTAGGTGGTAACATAAATCTGTTGGGGTTCAAACTTCAACGGATGTGTTCCCCCTTGAAAATAATACAAAAATAGGTTGTCCTGAAATACGAGAAAGCGAGGTTCGCGAAGATCGCATCCCAACTGAAATTCCCCCGCTTTTTCCCAAGACAGTCGGTCGGCGGAACGCAATATTACAAGCCGCGTCTTTTCCGAGGCAAAATGGGTCGGCGCCGTACGAAAAGCAATGTAAAAATAATCCCGATAGTGCACCACGTCCAGATTATTATTCGCGGCCATGACCGCAAGATCTTCCGGCAGACCCGGTCCCGGAATCAGCTTACGCCACGGATGATAATGGATATTTTGGGCGGCCTTATTGTCGAAGTTAACAGGATTTGCGATGGAGACGAGTGTGATTACTAATCCTGAGATTCCGCACACAAGAATCACGAGAAGTATAAATAACGCCAGTCCAATCCGTTTTAGACAGGACAGTGCATGTCGCCGTTTTTGTCGCATCGTACTACCTTGTGCTCTGACCTGAGCTGCAACAGGATACAGGTCTTCCCATTTTACACAACGATTAACGCGATTCGACACATAATCTTTATCGTGAAATTGATTACTCTTCCTCCTCAAGACGAGACGTTAATGAACCGAAAAAGGCATTATTTTTTTGAATGATATACACGGATTTATGGCAGACATTGCATTGCAACATGCTTCCGTGGCCGATATTTGGATCGAACCTTATAAAGGTACTGCAAAACGGGCAGGAAATACTTCTCGCCTCTTTCTTGTAGTAATCCTGCAGGATTCGGTCCACCC
>JAKLHG010000395.1 GCA_022710255.1 Candidatus Hydrogenedentota bacterium | reverse complement strand
GCGTATATGATTTGCCCCGTTACGGTGAGTGGGTCTACATCGACCATCAACCCTATTGGCGCCCGACGGTCGTGGTCAATTACGTCCCCTACCGCTATGGCTATTGGAACTATATGCCCGCCTATGGCCACGTGTGGATAGACGAATATCCCTTTGCGTATGTTACGTCCCATTATGGGCGCTGGCGGCACACCCCGTCCTATGGCTGGGTCTGGTCCTATGACCCGGTCTGGAGTCCCGCCTGGGTGGCCTCCATGCGGGTTGGGGAATACTACATGTGGTCGCCTGTGGACTATTATAACCGTCCCGTAATGGTGGTTGGCGGCGGCACCTTCGGGCTGGCCGGCCTGACCTTCTCCTGGTTCGGCTGCAGTTATTCCCACTCAAACTATCTGTATGCGGGTCCGGGGTACATTTTACGGCCGGAACGCGGCTGGATTGATACCATTCGCGCGTTGCCGCCACGTGACGTTTACGCCTGGAATGTGGCCCGTCAGGCCAACCTCCGGCCCCAGGTTCCTTTCGATTCGCGGCGTATCGCCGGCGCGCGCGATTATAATCCGCCCCGTTCCATTCGCGGAATACCGGGTGAACTGGGCCGTAGTTTTTCGCCCATGGACCGCGCGAACAGGCTTGAAGGCGCCCTGGGCCGCAGCACCTTCGCGGCGGCGCGGCCGCAGATGAAAAATCCCGTTCGTACTGCGACGCTGGGGGCGCAACATGCGGCAAACATCCGCCCGGTCCGCATGAACCGCACAGAACAGATGTATCTACGGGCTACGGGCGCAGACCGCGCTCCGGCAGGCCCCCGGACCGCCTCGCTGGTGCCCGAATCGCAACGCCTGGGAAGAACCCCGGGCCTGCGTGGTCCGGCAGCACCCGGACCTGGCCCGAGCATTCGCTCCGGCGCGGCACCGGTCACTGGGCCCGCCTCACCGCGAACCAATATCGCCGTGCGGGACATGGAATCTTCGGCACCAGCGCCTCCCGGAAGCGGTCAATTCCAGCGCACACCCCTGCGCCAGGAAGGTGGCATTCGTACCGCGCCCAGCCCGACCGTCCGGCAGCCGGCCACTTCGGCGCCCAGCGTACGTTCAACACCGCAGCCTTTAACGCAACCGCGCAGTATATCCACCCCAAGTGTGCGTACCGCGCCCAGCCCGTCCGTCCGGCAGCCGGCCACTTCGGCGCCCAGCGTGCGTTCAACACCGCAGCCTTCGACGCAACCGCGCAGTATCTCTGCCCCCAGTGTGCGTACCGCCCCTAGCCCGTCTGTCCGGCAACCGGCCACTTCGGTGCCCAGTGTGCGTTCAACACCGCAGCCTTCGACGCAACCGCGCAGTATATCCACCCCAAGCGTACGAACAGCACCAAGCCCCAATCTGCAGTTGAGCCCCCGGTCCAACGCCGGACTGTCTCCCCCAGCGCCAAACATCTCCATGCCCAGTCCCCAATCTAGTTCCGGATTGTCTTCCCGGGCGCCGAGCATCTCCATGCCCAGCCCCAGGTCCACTTCCGGGTTGTCCTCACGGGTGCCAAGCATCTCCATGCCCAGCCCGAGGTCCAGCTCCGGACTTTCATCCCGGGCACCGAGTATGTCCATGCCCAGTCCGCGTGGCGGGTCCGGCATGTCAGTACGCGGCGGCGGTATGCCTCCCATGGGCGGCCGACGCGGCCGATAAATAATAAATTTACTCTGTGACAAGACGCAGGTTAATAAAAAAGGAGAAAATATAATGAAAACATTTGTGAAGCAGGCTCTTCTAACAGTGACAATTTCTTCTATGGCGGTACTTCTGGCAGGATGCCCCCCTTATTATAGCGGTACCTATGACGGAGGCTATCAGGACGGGTTTCTCACCGACTCCAAATACTGGGAAGGGTACGATGACAGTTACCTGACGGAACCTCCAGACGGCCCCATCCTGTATAGGGGCAGTGAAATTCCTGAACTGAACGATGGCAGTTATGAAGCCGGGTACTATGACGGCCTGTGGCAGGCGTATAACGACGGCTATTTCGTATCCTATGACTACGGCTTTACCATCGGCTTCAGTGAAGGATACGATATCGGCTACCATCCGGACTGGTACGCATTTCTAATCAATGACGAACATTCCGAATATTACGACGGCAGTTTCATGGACGGTTATCAGGACGGCTTTTCCGAGGGTAGTGTATTCGGGGCCGTAGATTATAAGATAGGGCTCCCTTTCGACTGGGAAGACGCCATGTGGGATTACCGGAGCGGCACCGATGTTTTTATCGATGAGGTCGGTTTCGGTTCCGGGGAAATCTACCTGTATGAATACGGGACAGACCCCAACGCATACTACGCGAAAACCATGTCTGTGAGGCCCAAGACCCGCTCGGGCAGTGTGCGGCTTCCGCGTGAGGGCGCCGCCGCGTCCAGCCCGCGCGCATCGGTTGCCTCGGTCATGAAGCAGTTGGAAAAGGCCGAAGGCACAGAAGAGCAGGTTTCCTATCGCGCCTTGACGGATGCCGCGAGGACGGCCCTTAATGTCCGGCCGGAATACAGTCCGCGTTTCAGTGAACGTTCTTTGAAACTCACTGACACCTGGCTGCAACGTATTGAACGGTATCGCGCCTCCCTGACCCAATAATACCTTACGCTAATAACGATCCCGCTTGCCTTGACGGCAGGTGGGATTTCTTTTGCCTCCTTTCGGGATGGCGTTCAGGATTCCGGAGAGGATCGGAATACCCGGAAAGCGGCTTCATTTGCATCCGGCAAGGCTGGTGACAGGTGGAGGACTCCCGGAATCCTCATCAGCATATCTTAAATAAATTCTTAGAATTAATAGATTTATTTTCGAAAATGGGCAAAAAAAATATCAGCGCATGGTTATCTGTCAACCCATTGAATATACGTAAGTTAAACATTATATCCGCCTTCTCTTTTTATACAGGGCGGAACAAAATGCCGGTCTGAAGCCCCGATTGCCTCCGGCACAGGAAACTTTCCATAAAACTCAGGTATACCATACGTAGTGGCATGGAGTAGATGTCCTTACTAGGTGGATGTGTTGCGTCAGGGTGAACGTGGGATGATGGGAAAGACAAGGGACGTACGAACGTAAACGAAACGAAACAACACCTACGGATGACACAACGCAGGGGTTCCTTTTCCGGAAACAACACCCGGAAATGCGCGTATGAGGTGAAGTTGCCATCCGTAACGGGGAGATATGATGAGTGAAGAGCAGCAGCGGGTTCTGATATGTGGATTGCTGATGAGCATGATTTTTCTTGCTTTAGCACCCGCATGTATGGCAGAATCCATGACTGTACCGCCTGAAGCGATTGATGAACAGAAAATATTCTGGGGTACGGCAAGCAAGTTTGAGAAACCGGGTTCAGTGGATTATTTTGCCTTGGTTTCAGCGACAGAGGATTACAAGACCGCACAAAAAGCGGAAAAGAACTCGGCGCGGTACTGGATTCACATCAATCGGGCAAACGAGTTGGCCGTGAAAGCTATCGGCGATGTCGGCAGTGAAACCGAGTACGATTTAATTGTGCTCAAAGGCTATCTCGAAGGTCTTAATCCGCCGATTACCGCAGAAGACATAACCCAGCTTGCCCTTGCCAAATTAGCGAAGTAGGAACCTGTTTATCGCATGATACGAGGAATCCATCTGTACCGGAGCGTTCTTGCGGACGGTGCCGGAAAAGTGCCATTGGCCTTGGTTGTCTGCCTCTTGTGGACAGGGTGTGCCACTGGAGGAGGGGGTTCGCCGGTGCAGGACGTCTGGGCCGCCCCTGTGGGCAAGGGCCCGGCGGGTTCGGTTCATGTTACGGCACCGGCAAATGCGTCCCGCGAGCTGGCAACCGTAAAGCGCATGATGAAAGCCGGTGAATATTCGCTGGCCATTCCCAAATTGCAGCAAATCGTGGACAAGTATCCCGGCGATGCGTCTGCCGTGGAAGCCCACTACCACCTGGGAGAAGCGTATTACAATGTGGGAGCCTTCACAAGCGCACTGGACTGTCTCCATGAATATGAAAAACTGGCGCCGGAAGGCGCCTATTTGGAAAACAGCCGCGCCCTTGTCGCCCGGCTGACGGGAACGGCCGCCACGGCGCCCCCGACGGAACAGGAAGCGCAGATTGCCTCTCTGAAAGCGGCTATCGCGGCAGCCCCCGAGGAAATGGCGCCACGTCTCGAACTTGCTGAAATGCTCTGGTCTCTTGATCAGTACGATGAAGCCGGCAACGTCTACACGGAATTGCTGCAGCGCTGGCCCCGCCTGGAAACCGATGTGGTAATCCGCCGCCGCATGGAGCGGGACGCATCCGGCAATCTCGTGGTTT
>JAKLHG010000394.1 GCA_022710255.1 Candidatus Hydrogenedentota bacterium | reverse complement strand
TAAGCGGTGACTTCGTCTTTCGGTGCTTTACTGTCTTCTTCTGAAATCGTCACCTGAAACAGCAAACTTTCGAGCAGGGCGACGGCTTCGGTTTTGGAGAGGCCCATCAAATCCGGAACATTGACCTGTACCGGTTCGGGTTCCCCTTCCGCGGGCGTTTCTCCTTCGACCGGAAGTTCACCTTCGGGGGGCGTTTCCCCTTCGCTGGACGGCGCGGTTACGGTGATTGTTCTGGAAACGTGGTTTTGGCCGATAGCCGTAGTGACATTCAGCCCTACTTCATAGATTCCCGCAACGGCAAAGGTATGGACCGGATTCGTGTCGGCGCTGGCGCCGCCATCGCCGAAATCCCAGCCATACGCCATGAGCGATCCGGGCGTGAAGGTACTGCGATTGGTGAAGGTCACTGTCAGGGGCGCCTTTCCTGAGGCGGGGTCGGCATCGAAGGCCGCCATGGGCGCATTGGCCACCGTATTGAATATAGTGTTGGTGACAATGGGCGCATTGGTGTCGAATACAATGGATGCCTGGTTTTCGATTCGCGTGTTGTCGGGCAGATCGGCTTTCGCCCTTGCCTGGAATACGATATGCCCCTCTCCGCAGCCGGTTTCGGGGTTGTTCGGCGGCAGGAAGCCCCCAAAGGCATCCTCGGGCAGTTGATTGGTGTCCGGGTCAATCGTATGGAATTCCCAGCGGCCTTCCCCGGAAACGACATCCAGGGAAAAAAACTATATCGACCCGCCACCACTTGTTCACGTCCGGACGATGGTCGCGCACCTGGACCGAGGTACTGTAGGCATCGAATTGGGTTTGAGCAACCGGAAGGACCTGGTCGCCCCAGGCGACTTCACGCAGTTGGAATGTGGATCAGTCCAGTTCGGGGGGAAGGGCATCCGTAACAAACACTTCCTGCGCCGGCGCGGCCGCCGTGGAAAGATTCTCGAAGAAAATCATGTATTCCACGGTGTCACCCGAGGCGATAAAGCGTTGGGTAACGGGGTCGCCGAGGCCGGCGGCACTGGTTTTTTCGTTCGGGTCCCAGGAGCCAACCGTGGCGCCGCCGCCGCTGCCGCCGCCGTCTCCATAAGGCGGAGGCGGCAATTCCCCTTCCCTATCCTCGCCTTCAATGCCGCTTTCGCCTTCCGGTTCCTCTTCTCCTTCGACGGCTTCGCCCTCCTCCCCACCCTACTCCTCACCCTCCTCTTCTTCTCCTTCATCCTCCCCTTCATCCTCCCCTTCATCCTCCCCTTCATCCTCCTCCCTCGCCTTCCCCTTCTCCTTCGCTTGTATTTTCCTGGTCCTGCCAGGGTTCGAACAATACGCCATCGGAAACGGCATTTCCCTCCCCTCCCGCATTCAGGGAGGGGTGGTATGGGCCGGACGGAGCGCCCCACCAGTTATGCCGGACGTCCACGACTTCAGCGTTCCGATTAATAACCCCATGGGAACTGTTTCCATGGATATTATTATTCCGCAGGGTGATGCATTGTGTCTCGCCGGAAACGGTTACACCTGTCGTATTTAAGGTGAAGGTATTGCCCGCGATGGTGGTTTCGCCGGTGCTGCCGTAGATGCGCAATCCGTCGCCGTAGGTATTTCGTATTGTGGTGCTGCGCAAGTTTAGAGCGCCGATGCCCTGTGCGTAGATTCCCGCGGTTTCGGCATACCCCGAAAAGGCCACCACACAATGACGCATGGTCGCCGACCCTGCATTGCGAAGTTGCACCCCTCTCCACCAACCCGCTTTCGGCACGCCGGCACTGCCGTCGCGGCCGGTATCGCCGCCGACGCTGTCATCTACGCTTGCGGTAAAATAGATGGGCGCATCATCGGTCCCCCCGGCATTCAACCACCCATCCACGTACAAACCGAGATATTACCGGAATTTGATATTGCTATCAGGCTTGATGTTCAAAACGCCGCCCGCTCCAACGACTATATCTCCGGAAGTGAGGCAGAACGCATACAGGGGATTTAACCGCAAGGTAACTTCTTCCGTGATGGTGCCGCCGTCCAACTGCACATCATAAGGGTTGACGCTGAACGTGGAAGTGGTGTCCGTCCAGGAGGCATTGCAGCCCAGGCGTACGCCGAAATAGGTGTTGTTTTCAAAGGAATTGCTCGAGGAGGCCAACGATGTATCATCTGATTCAACACGAAGGCCGGACCCATACGCATTACGCAAGGTGCTGCTTTTTAAGGTGAGAGAACTGTTACCGCGCGTAAATATCGCTGCGTTTTCAATATAGCCGGCATAGGCTACGGTAGCGTCCTCCAGATTGGCCTTTCCGGCATACCGGACTTGAATACCCCGCCACCAGCTGCTTGTTTCGCTCGTTCCGGTGAAGAGTGTATTCCGGGTGTCCCAATGGCTGTCCACATAGATGCCCAAATACTCGGTAAATTTAACGGTGGTATCGTTTTCGATGTTCAGGATGCCGGCTTCGCCGATGACAATATCGCCCAGGCCGACACAAAGTGCGTAGGTGGCATTCAGGCACCAGGTAACCTCCCCTGTGATGGTGCCGCCATCCGCCAGAATATCATAGGGATTCCTGGTGAAGGTCGAGGTAGTATCCGTCCATGAGGTGTTGATACCCAGGCGGACATCGGCAGTACTGTTATTTTCAAAACGGTTGCCATTGGAATTGAGCGCCGTGTAGCCCGCCTGCGTACGGATTCCGGAGCCACTTACGTTTCGTATGTTGTTGTTTAAGGTAAGGTAATTGGTGCTGCGCAGATAGATGCCAGCCTCTTCAACGTAGCCGGAATAGGCCACTTTGCAATGGTCCATATAGGCTGACCCCGTATTCTGAACGAGTATGCCCTGCCACCAGCCGCCTTTCTCCTCTGTGCCCATGAAAAGGATAGGTAAAGCGGCTGTGCCGGCTGCCTGCAAGTGCCCGTTGACATAGAGAGACAAGTACTGCCGGAATCTGATGACGGCGCCGGCTTCTATGGTAAAGGTGACGCCCTCGTTAACAACAATGTCATTGGTGACCTCATAGGGGCTTTCGGCAAGGGTCCATGTGGTATAGGCTGTAATAGTTCCGCCGACTTCAGTTGCCCAGACCCGGGGGGCAAAGACGATAAGCACCAGCATTGTTCCCCGAAGTCACAGATGTCTCTTTTCCATAATAGCACCCTTTCTTGTGTATCCGCCGTTACGTGCGAAAATATCTTGTATTTCAGATTGATTAGAGCAAATACATATCGGGCAAGGAAACGGCAATCATTTCTTTACTTGGAGTCACGCCATTCCCGGATGGCCGATTTAAGCATTTATACTGCCACAATAAATTGCGTAATAGGCCATTTTATTTTTCGCTAGGCGCAAATAATGATATTTAAATAAAAAGTTTTCTTAATTATAATTTATCTATATAATATTATCAATGATAAAATATAAAATAAAAGTAGATATAGACAATATGACATTGCAGAACAGCAACCACCTGCAGAGCCGGTAGATTCACCTTGAATCAGATACTATTTTTTAGAAGAGGATTTTCTACTATAACGGTCAACGCGTAGGGGATCTTTATTATCGGGTAATCCAAGCGTCGGTGACATTTCTCATTCCTGGATTTCGATTACCAGATAAGCAAGAATATTGATATGATGATGCCCTTTATGTCATACTATGTATACAAAAGAATTTTTTGTAAGGGAGTTTAATTTCCCGCCGCAGATGGAGGGACGTAGTCCCGGTTTGCTCTCTCCCTTATGACCAGGGAAAATGTAAATTGAATTTGACAGGGATTCTTTGTGAATGTCAAGGGTTGCCTGTCGGAAGCGCAGTATATGGATTTTGTTGTCTCAAAGGAGACGCGCATCGAAGTGGTCTATTGCCATGGACATACTATCGATTATCAACCGTGTCATGGCAATAAGGAAAATCGAGTATGAAGATCTATGTAGGAAACCTCGCTTACAGTACAACAAGCGAAGACCTCCGCGAACTCTGTGAAAAGTATGGCGAAGTTATCTCTGCGGATGTGATTTCCGACCGTGATTCCGGGCGTTCCAAGGGTTTTGGCTTTGTGGAAATGACCGGGAACGAAGGGGCGCAGAAGGCTATCGAGAGCCTGAATGGTTCCGAGCTTCACGGCCGTACCATTACGGTTAACGAAGCGAAACCCAGAGAGAGCCGGCCCCGTTCTGACAGCAGAGGCGGTGGTTATGGCGGCGGCGGGCGCAGGCGCTATTAAAAGCCTCCCCTGATTATTTTTACGACTGCAGGCCGGAACATTTGCGTGTTCGGGCCTTATTTTTTTTTGGAAAAGGCTAAACAGGAATCAGGGCATAATGTATCGCAAAACAACGCCGGTGGGTTTCTTAAG
>JAKLHG010000393.1 GCA_022710255.1 Candidatus Hydrogenedentota bacterium | reverse complement strand
GAATTTCCGGACAGAAACTAAGTTAGCGCCATTCAATTCTGCATTCTTAATTCTTCATTTCTTGGCTACCGCGTGAGGAACGCGGGCAGTCGCGGTATTTCGCCGGTAAGGGTGCGCGCCAGGAGCCGGGCCTGCACTTCGAGCACCCGCCGGTAGGAGATGCGATAATTAAACACGGGATGGGTGACCAGGTCGTCCATCCGCTTTTCATAGGCCAGAATGAATTTTCGCCGGGCGTCGTCCTTGAGGGCGACGGCCTGGCCCCTGCTTAAAAAGTCGTCCGGCGTGACCACGCCGTTATTGACGGCCCAGATGACGGTGGAATCGGGGATGAGCGGGCGAAAGGGCTCCATCATGTCCAATGCGAGGGCGGGCCTGCCGTATCGGGGCTGGTGATAAAAGCCCAGGTAGGGGTCGAAGCCTACCGAGGCCAGGGTGACGGTCCAGTCTTTGGCAAAGAGGGCATAGGCTAGCGAAAGCATGGCGTTGACCGGATCACGGGGTGGCCGGCGGTTGCGCTGTTCGAACTGGAAGGTGAATCCGGGGCCTTCGGGGGTTACCCCCAAGGCCTTGCCCGGCTTCAGCATGCCGTTGAACTGGGCGAAATAGGTCTTGGCCGCCATGCCCTCGATGCCCAGCAGCGATTCGAGGGACGCGGCTTCTTGTGCCGCCTCGGCATATTTTTTAAGGTCCCGCAACGCCGCTTCCGGCGACTCGGTATGGTTACGGCGCAGCATGGTGCGGCAGTTCAGAATTTTTACGTTGACCAAGTCCCGGGCCACCTGCAGGCAGGTGGTAAAATCGACCGCCCCGGCGTATTGCGCCTGGCGCAACAGCACATTCTTATGGCCCAACCCCTGGGTCATGCCGTAGAACCAGCCTCCGGTGGAAAAGAACAGCACCGGGATGCCGCGCGAAAGACATTCCTGCAGCGCCTGGGTGCTCACCTGGGCCCCGCCGAAAACGCATACCTGGGAAGTCTCGAACAACCGGGACTCCTGCACCACCTCGCCGCGCATCTTGACCGAGATCTGGTCGCCATGTTTGCCTACCACCGCGCCGTGTTTTTGCACATACAGCGGCAGGGCATCGGCCCGCGCGGGCACCAGCCGCCGCACCCGGTCTTCCTCAACCGGTGTTTCCCCCGCGACCAGCGTGTTCGTTTCATCGGGCAGGCACAGTCCCACGAGGGAACAGCGGGGACACTTCACGCTGCCGTCCAGTGGCGGCGGTTTGACGCCCGATGCCGCCATGGCCCGCATCGCGTCAAGCAATTCCCCCGTGCGCGCGACCAGCGCTTCGTTCAGGTCTACCCGCACCCGGCGTCGCGATTTCGCAAAGTACAGTTCACCATGGTCGCAGGCATAGCCGTTTTCCCGCAGGATCAGGCCTTGGGCGCACACCTGTACCCGTTCCGGTTCATAAGCGCCCTCGGGAATGTCCGGCGCTGCGCCCCGCTTCACATCCACCGGCACCGCCACGCCCCCCTGCTCCTCCACCAGGTCAATCTTCGC
The DNA here is from genome assembly GCA_022710255.1 of Candidatus Hydrogenedentota bacterium. Taxonomy (GTDB): domain Bacteria; phylum Hydrogenedentota; class Hydrogenedentia; order Hydrogenedentales; family CAITNO01; genus JAAYBJ01. The sequence goes on along the minus strand of JAKLHG010000393.1, from coordinate 2,831 downwards.
GATCAGGCCCAGTGCCGGCGCCGACAACAGCACCGCCCGCGCCTGGGACACCACAGGATCCTCGATCAGCGACGGCCCGTCCGCTTCCCCGCCGGCCTCCCCCTCCGGTTCCGGCAACGTGCCGCCTTCCTTATCCACCCGCCGATGCTGAAAGGTGCCCTCCACCGTGTCCGCGCTGTCGGCGAATTCCCCCTCCACCCACTCCATCCAGCACAACCGTGGACAATAGGCATACTCGTTCAACATCCGCGCCGGCACCAGGTCCGGCAGCACCGATACCAATGCTTGTTCTTCCGCGTCAATAGCCACCTTGTATCCTTCCTGTTCTTCCCGTACGGCCATGGTTATTTCACTGCGCATGGCTTTCATATATCTCACTTATGTCTTTACACGTTCAGGGTTTCTACCCAAAACGTATTTTTTTTGTCATTATCCACATGTTCTGACTTGGGCGCTTAAGGAATCCTGAAGGGATGCTATATCATAGCCCAGTGGGGCAAAAAAGGCCGCAATTCGTCATTCCAAAGTTAAGGAATCCTGAAGGGATTCTATATCGTAGCCCAGGGTTGCGGTACCCCGCTACCCTGGGTGAGTGTCAACCGCCCAGGCCTTGTTTACCCTGAAAGGGTTATGTCACCCCCACACATAGCGTTCATCCCACGTTATACCATGCTTCTTCATCAACAAACGGAATTCATCCTGAAAAGTCTGTTTCCGGTGATGTTCCGCTTGTCCGGCAATGTATGTTTTCACGGAATCAATATTGGACAGGCTTACCGAAAAAATGCCATACCCCGATTGCCACGCAAACTCCCGTTGTTCGGGCGCGCGCTTTTTTATCCAAAGACTCGAGGCCCGTTTGATCTCTTTCACCCAATCCGACAAGGTGATGGAACGTCCAAAATGGCACAACGCGTGAACGTGGTCCTCCGTGCCGCCAGTCAACAACACAGGGCAATCCAATGTATTGGAAATACCCCCCAGGTAGGCATGCATTTCCGCACGCAGGGTTGTGTCACATAGATAGGGCGCGCGGTTCTGGGTGGAAAACACCAGATGCAGATAGACAGCGCTCAACGATTGTGCCATGATCCGTATCCTCTTTTAACGGGCCGGTTGTACCAACATCAATAGGGCGCCTCCACAGCCCGTTATCCTTCTGACGTAACCCTTTCAGGGTAAATATGATTTGCGGCCAATGGATTCCCCAGGGTAGCGGCGTACCGCAACCCTGGGCTATTTTATTCAGCCCTTTCAGGGCAATTTCATTTCATTGTGCCAATCCGAATTGTTTGGGCGCACGACAACTCGGATTTAGAAACGTAAAGGTTCACAAGTGTTCGCGGACCTGCGCTTCGCAACCGTTGGCACGCAGATTCTTGACGGAACTTCCCATCACACCGAGATTCAATTTCAAAAGAGGGTCCGTTCCCAAGTTCAACTCTTATCATTACCCACATCTTTTTGGTATTGGATGGAGCAATCGAGAAATATATCGTTGTACTCAAATCCCAACGGGATTTCATAACACAGCCCGGGGTTGCGGTACTCCGCTACCCCGGGTAAGTGATGATCACCATCCATCTACTACCCCAAAGGGGTTACGTCCAACCGCTTATGTTGACGCAACCCTTTCAGGGTAGACTTGTTTTTCCGACTTGTCCCGGGGTAGCGGAGTATCACTACCCCGGGTAAGTGATGACCACCACCCATCTACTACCCCAACGGGGTTACGTCCAACCGCTTATGTTGACGCAACCCTTTCAGGGTAGACTCGTTTTTCCGACTTGTCCCGGGGTAGCGGAGTACCGCAACCCCGGGCTATGAGAAGGAATCCCTTCAGGATTCAATAGAATCCTGAAGGCATGTTGCATGATTCTTCGGCAAATATTTGTGAGTAATGAAAAGAGTTCAACTTGGGAACGTGCCAAACAATATTAGGGATCCCCGGATTCTGCAATGAATAGACCAAGTCCAAAATGGCTGGCGTATCCCAGCGATATTGGACCGTGCACCGTTTCCTCAAAAGTCAACCGGAGCAGGTAACCAACGTCTTGGGGCGGTGGTGCGCCACGTTTTCGCACGCGAATGCAGTGTCTGAGCCTGTGTGCGTTTTCCGAATGCCATGGAATGATGCTGACAGCAGCATTGGGCAGACCGCGCGAGGAGAGTTCGGCGTTGACCTGCGAGAATAAATCGTTGCGCTTGCCGGACTTCTTTATGAAGCGAGGCGGGACGAAAGGGGTGAGGCTCGTCCAAGTGTGCGCACCGATTTCCGCGCCCATCAAACTGTCGATCGTTGTGCCTATTCGATCCGGGAGACGCCGAAGATCATCGAGTCTTCCTTTTCCTGCGACAGCGAGTTGGATATCACCAACCCCGCCCTTGGTCCACGTGCGGCGAAGCGTGGAAATGGCGCGCTGAGCGGTCTCGCCAAGGCCCATTCCGGCGTAAATGAGGATATGATCAATGTGTTGGTCGTTATCGAGGTCGAGGGGAAGGATGTGAGCATGCTGGTGACCGTCGCGCAACGCTTTGCTGTTTGCATCCTTGCCAGTTAGTTCCGGGCAATGAATTACCCGACCGTTACCGGCCCTGCCCACGATGGCGCGATGAAATAACTCCGCCTGCGGAAGCGTTCGTGTGACGGATGGCAAGGCCGACTTGTTTCCGCTGGGCGTGGTGAGTGCGAGCAGCATCATCTCAATCGGCGGTACGGCCTTGCGATGTGATATTCGTGGTGCAGTCACCTCGATGGACTGGCTGGGGCGCCAGTAAAGAACCCGTTGCGATCCGGGCGGCTGACTCCACCGATGGCCTTTCCACCACGA
>JAKLHG010000392.1 GCA_022710255.1 Candidatus Hydrogenedentota bacterium | reverse complement strand
CTACTGAAGCCCGGCATTAAACGCCGCTGTATTATCCTGACTTAGACAGGACCGTCACCCCCAGAAAAAGGTACCCTCAATCTGTACATGGATAATTAGCGTTAAATGCGCCTTCGTTTGAGCGGGGATACATCTTAACCCTGTCTTAATTTGGACAGCAGTGAACAAGTATATAAAATTAGGTGCCCAAAAAGGTTAAAAGGAGTTCAATCATGGCTATTCTTGTTAGTGAAACGAAAGTAGAAGCGGTACAGGCCGACATCACGCGCGAACAGTTGGATGCCATCGTCAATGCGGCTAACTGTTCCCTGCTGGGCGGGGGTGGTGTGGACGGCGCCATTCATCGCGCCGGCGGACCGGCAATTCTGGAGGCTTGCCGCCTGTTGAATGGCTGTGACACGGGGGACGCTAAAATCACTACCGGCGGGCGCCTCCCAGCGAAATACGTGATACATACTGTGGGTCCGGTCTACCGGGACGGCAAGCACGGCGAACCGGAATTACTGGCGTCCTGTTACCGGCGCAGCCTCGAGGTGGCCCTGGAAAACGGCGTCAAGACCGTCGCGTTTCCGGCCATCAGCTGCGGGGTATACGGGTATCCCCATAAAGAGGCCGCGTCCATCGCAGTGAATACAGTCAAAGCCTTTGTTCAGGAAAACAACGGGCTGGACCTGGTCCGGTTTGTTTTATTTAACGGAGAATTATTCTCCGTTTTTGAACAGGTGCTTGATGTCGTGGCATGATATGCAGGCCCTGGGCCTTGTAGATTGTTTTTTGGGACAGCCATTTATGAGGCTTCGCCTCCCCCACAAACAATGAAAATGGGGCCGCTCGGAAGACAGGGACAGACCCGTCTCGCTTTGCCCGCTTGCGTCAGTCCCTGCGTTCCGGACTTATTTTCAGGGAAGTAAAAACCGATCTGCCAAATAATGCCCTTTTTTGTTCCGAACCTCGGACGACATACGTTTCGATATTGTATGCAACGAGAGCAACAACGCGACTGCAAGGAGAACTACCGTGTCTGAGACCACCATTCATAGATATTTACGGGACCATGCCGCTGAAGAAACCGACCCCGCTTTTCTGGCCTACCTGGCCAACCTGTCGGTGATCGCCCAGACGGCGCCTGAAATCGCAGGCGCGGTGGTGCAGGAACTGGAAGACCAGCGCCGTTACCTGAAACTGATCGCGAGTGAGAACTATTGTTCCCCTGCCACCCAGCTGGCCATGGGCAATCTTCTTACCGATAAGTACGCCGAAGGCGTCCCATTCATGCGGTTCTACGAAGGATGCGACAACGTGGATACGGTGGAGGCGATGGCGCGCGATGAGGCATGCAAATTGTTTGGCGCGGAACATGCCTATGTGCAGCCCCACAGCGGCGCCGATGCCAATATGGTGGCATATTGGGCCGTGCTGACGGCACGGGTGGAAGTGCCCGGCCTTGAAAAATTCAATACCACCAATCCGATGCACCTGTCGCAGGAGGATTGGAACGTCATTCGCGACGCCCTGAACAACCAACGCCTGCTGGGCATGGATTACTATTCCGGGGGCCATCTCACCCATGGCTACCGGCGCAATCTTTCCGCGAAAATGTTCGACGCGTACAGTTATGCCGTGAACCGCAAAACCGGGTTGCTGGATTATGACGAGATTGAGGCCATGGCCCTGGAATTGCGCCCGTTGATTCTGCTGGCCGGTTACAGTGCTTATCCACGACGCGTCAATTTCAGGCGCATGCGCGAAATTGCCGACAAGGCCGGGGCGGTGTTGATGGTGGACATGGCCCATTTTGCGGGACTGGTAGCGGGCGGCGTGTTTGAAGGGGATGAAAATCCCGTCACGTATGCCCAGATTGTTACATCTACCACGCACAAGACCCTGCGCGGTCCGCGGGGCGGTTTTGTGCTGTGCACCAAAGAATTCGCGGATTATGTGGACAAGGGTTGCCCGCTAGTGATAGGCGGTCCCCTCCCCCATGTGCTGGCGTCCAAGGCTGTGGCGTTCCATGAGGCCAACCGGCCCGAATTCAGGGAATACGCTCAAAAGATCGTTGCCAACAGCCGTGCCCTTGCCGGGGCGTTGAAAACACTTGGGTTTACTCTGGCCACCGGAGGGACGGACAACCACCTGATGCTAATCAATGTGGCGGTAAGTTGCGGCCTTACCGGTGCCCAGGCGGCCTCCGCCGTGCGCGAGTGCGGTATCACCCTTAATTTTAATTCACTGCCCTTCGACCCGAATGGCCCGCTCATTACCAGCGGCCTGCGTGTGGGCACAGCCGCTGCAACGACACTGGGCATGGGCAATGACGAGATGCACGAAATCGCTGCGATTCTCGGCCTGGTATTGCGCAATACCAAAGCGGCGTTGCTGACTTCGGGCGAGAACGCCGGTAAACCCAGCAAGCGACAGTTTGTGCTGGATGACAAGACACGGCAGGAAGCGCAAGCACGGGTCCGGGCGCTACTGGACCAGTTTCCGGTATATCCCGAACTTGATTTGGAAACATTGAAATCCTGTTTTTCCCCGACCCGGTGATGCATTGCGCCCGCAAGGCCCCTCCATCGCCCGGGAAATATGTATCGCGGCAGCCCCCTGCCATTCGCACCGTTTAATGATATACGCAGACCATGAATGATAAATTTGAAAACAGCGATGAGGAACTCGATTCATGCCAAGTATTGCAATTGTCGGCGCTTCCAGGGACAGAACAAAGTACGGCAATAAAGCCGTACGGGCATTTATACAGGGTGGCTGGACGGTGTACCCCGTGAACCGTAGAGAAAACGAGATAGAAGGGTTGCAGGCATACCCCGGCATCGGCGACATACCCGGCCCGGTGGACCGTATTTCCCTCTACGTCCCCCCTGAGGTGGGCATTACAATGCTTGAGGACATCGCGTTGAAAAATCCTTCGGAGTTTTTTCTGAATCCCGGTTCGGAAAGCCCCGCACTGGTGGCGGTCGCGAAACGTCTCGGCATGAAGCCCATCCTGGCGTGCAGCATTGTGAATATCGGACTTCGCCCGGACATGTTTCCCGATGCGTAATGTTTACAACGGCGCCTCTCTTCAGATTTACAGCATCCGATGGCTACACTAACTGACGAATTCATCGGGCGAGGAGAACTTGTGACATGTATATCGATGTGACTGCCTTGTCCCATATAGGCAGGAAAAAGGACAAGAACGAAGACAGTTTCGGCGTCTTTGATGATAGGGAGCCGGGACTGCGCCTGTTTCGGCAGGGAATGCTGATGGCGGTAGCCGACGGGCTTGGAGGCCATGTGGGGGGAGATATCGCATCCAAGCTGGCGGTCTCCATGCTGAAAGACATTTTAAAAGACGATCCGCCCCCGGAGGAAGATATCGATTCTGAACGGGAAGACACGTTTTATAGAGACACGATAAAAAGGGCCATGGAACGCGCCAATGATAGCATTTTTCAGACCAATCGGGACTTGATCAAGAATAAACGGCCCATGGGAACCACCTTGTGTACAGTATTGATCCGGCCCCATTACGCCTATGTGGGAAATGTGGGCGATTCCAGGGGATATCTCTTCAGAAACGGGCAATTCACGGCGCAGACGGAAGACCACAGTTGGGTGGACGAACAGGTAAAGCAGGGACTGATGTCCCGCGAAGAAGCGAACAAAGATAGCCGCAAGAATCTGGTAACCCGCTGTATTGGAACCCATGAGTCCATTGAGGTAGACCTGTACCGGTGGCGGATTGAGCCGGACGACCAGCTGTTGGTCTGCACGGACGGCCTTATTAACATGGTGGATAACACTGAAATCGCGTCGGTACTCAACCAGAACGCCACCACCCGTGAAAAGGTGCACCAGTTAATCGACCTGGCCAACAAGAACGGCGGAAAGGATAATATTACAGCCATACTGGCATGGCTAAATCCGAATCCGAAAACCCTGAAAACACTGCGTATGCGCGAATGGATGCGAAAGCAGGAAGAAAAAATCAAGAAAATATTTCTGGTAAGTGGGTTCGGGTTGCTGTGTTTTTTTATGGGCTACCTGGTACGCTATTTCAGTGCGCGTTGAATTCAGGAAGGGCAGGGTTTCCCTCCCCCTTGCAGGTACGAAATTGGCCCAAATTTAAGATAACGAAAATAAATGACCGTCTGGTTTGAAAACATTGCTCACGGTAATTAAATGATTGCCAATGCAGCATTACAAGTGTTGCAATTAGAGAAATTCCATGTTATAATCGGTCCGGTTTGCGCGTATATTGGTATAATGGAATGGCAACGGTGGTATGCGGGGAACAGAGCGGTCTCTCTGTGGCGCACAAGAAAGTTTGCCCAGCCATAAGTTGCCAGCGAAA
>JAKLHG010000391.1 GCA_022710255.1 Candidatus Hydrogenedentota bacterium | reverse complement strand
ATGCGCACCTGCGTTGCGCTCGACCCTCATTTCATAGAGGCCTTCATCATTGGCGCCTGGCATCTTGCATATAATGTAACGGCACGTATGCTGGACACCCCCTGGCCTGAACGGGAATGGCATCCTACCTACGAGGTATGCCTGGGAGAGAAAGAACGGTTTTATTATTATGCCGTAGACTTTTTGAAAGAGGGCGCCAGAAGGAATCCGAGGGATTACCGCCTGTATTTTGACCTGGGGTTTTCCGTATACAAACAAAAGCTGCAGGATTACGCCAACGCCGTGAAATATTTAAGCGAGGCCGTGCGCCTGCCCCATGAACAATATGTGCCAAGGCAATTGTTCCTGTGCCAGGAACTGAACGGTCAATATGAAGATGCCCTCACCGGCTGGAAAGACTATGCCGCCCGGTATCCGGACAGTACCATATCGATTGAGGTGGCGCCTCGTTTTATTTTGCGCAATGAAGGGTTGATTCTGGAACGCGAGTACGAGCACTTGCGCAGTCAGGCAGCCCAGGCCGGCGATCCCGCGGAAAAAGCACGACTGGAAGCCCGGGCGCAGGAAAGCTGGCAGAAGGCGCGTGACGTCTGGGAAAAGGTGAATGATCCCTTCGGCGAAGGGCGTAAGGCCCGGATGGACGCCCTTGAACTGCGCAAGGAAGGCCGTTACCTGGAGGCCATCGCGTTTCTTGACCGGGCCAGGTGGGAATCCTCCGATTTATGGCAGGAGTTTTCCGACTTGATTATCGAAATCAAGCAGGAAGCCAAAATACCCCTTACCGTTTCGGAAAAAAAAGCGGTATTGCGGGACAGCGTTGTCGGCGTGTGTGCCGGCATGCCCACGGAAGAGCGAGAAAAACGGTTGCGTGCCGCCGAAAAACTCCAAGCCGCGTTTTAGGGTGTTAGGGTGTTGCAGAAGTCGCCGTGGTTTATTATCCAGGCGGAATATCGGTGGAGCAGGGGAGTATATCTTCGTCCAGGCGCCAGGGGCCCTTCAAGGTTGTTTTGCGCAGGGATTGTTTTAAACGGGTCAGAAAGGACCTGCGGCTGACGGGACGGGCGCCCATGGAGGCAAGATGGGCCGTCCACATCTGGCAGTCGATGAAATCAAAGCCCCAACGTTGACATTGGCGCGCCAGCACGGTCATGGCGATTTTCGAGGTGTCCCGCGCATCCGAGAACATGGACTCCCCGAAGAAAACACCCCCCAGGCTTACCCCGTACAAGCCGCCCAGCAGAGTCTGGCCCCGCATGATTTCAATCGAATGAGCAAGGCCGATCGTATGTAGCCGCGTATAGGCTTCCACCATTTCGGGATGTATCCAAGTGCCATTTCCCGGGGCGCGTTCCACCTCGGCGCATCTCCGGATTACCGTGGTGAAACAGGTATCGGCGGAGGCGTGCATGCCGCCAGTTTTGATGGTCCGTAACAGTCGACGCGCAATATGAATATCTTCGGGAAACAGGAGCATACGCTCTTCCGGCGACCACCAGAGTATGGGTTCATCTTCCGCATACCAGGGGAATATGCCATGCTGATAGGCGGCAATAAGACGTTCCGGGCTCAAATCGCCGCCCCAGGCGAGCAACCCCTCTTCCGCATGATGAACGGGTGGAAAAAATATTTCTTCGCCGAGTTGATACACAGGCATGCGGGACGCCTCCTTTTATCGTACCAGCGCCAAGCCAATTTCGTCGTTAAGATAGAAGCCCTGCCGGGTTGGCCGCAGTTCCTCCCCCCTCATGTGTACAAGGCCGCGGTCCATAAGGGTGGAGATGATGTTGCCAAAGCCCGCCTCCACACCTTCTCCGAACCGCTGCCGGTAATATCCCAAATCAAGGCCTTTTCGAAGCCGCAAGTGCTGTATCAAAGTTTCCACTTCAAGGTCGGTTTTGGACAGGGCGATTTCTTCCGCTTTCCGGCCGGGGTCGGCAAGCCAGATGCCCGGGTCCGCCGGGTTCGCGGCGCGTATCGACCCTACCAGTGAGAATGCGCCGGGACCGAACCCGGCGTGTTGTTCATTGTGCCAGTACAACAGATTGTGCCGGCAGTAGAAGGGCGGCCTGGCGAAATTTGAAATCTCATAGTGGTCGTAACCGGAGAGCGCCGCTTCCGCTTCCTGGTAAAGGCCAAGTACCCAGTCGTCCTCAAAGCGGTTTTCTGCATGATCGCCAATGGGCGTGCCAGGCACCAGGGTCAGTGCGTAGGTGGAAATATGTGGTGGCTGCAGATCCAGCGTTGTCTCCAGGGTTTTCGTCCAGGCCTGCGCCGGGGGCGTCCCATAGATCAGGTCCATAGCCCAGTTCTCGAAGCGCGCGCGTACCAGGTCGATGGCGCGCAACGCGACTTCCGCGTCGTGGCGCCTTCCCAGGAAACTCAGGGTCGGATTGTCGAAACTTTGAACGCCGATGCTCACCCGGTTGATACCGAGATCGTGCCAGATTTGAACCTTTTCCGGAGTGACGTCATCAGGATTTACTTCAATGCTGACCTCCGGGTCAGAAAACCGGAACCGGCGGTACAAGGCCTCAAATAAAACCTTTAGGTCCTGCCCGGACAAAAGGGACGGTGTGCCGCCCCCCAAGAAAATGGACTTGCTCAGGCTGGGTCCTTGGAATGCCGCTATTTCCCGGCATAAGGCGGGGATGAAGGACTCCGGAAGGGGGCCTTGCAGGAGCCGATGAACGAATCCGCAATAAGCGCAAATCCTGCGGCAAAACGGAATATGAATGTAAATGCCGAAAGGCTGCGCTGTCATCGGTATCGCCTTACCGGCGCCCCCCCCTTTTAAGGGGCCACCAGCAGAAAACGGCACGTCCCACCAAATTATTTTCAGGAATCCACCCCAAGCTCCGGCTGTCCTGCGGAATTTCCTCTTCACGGGTGTTATCGCTGAGTATAAAGCAGTGTCCCGGCGGCACCAGGCTGTGTTCCTTGGTCTTGTTGCGGCCGTAAGGTGCTTCGCGTGTTGCCGCGGGGTATTGCTCCGGTGCCGGTTTTGGTAACGACACAGGGGCCTCGTTTACCAGGAGTGTGCCGTTCGCGAAGGCCACCTGTTCTCCGGCGAGGGCGGCAACACGCCCGACCAGCAGGCTCTTTGTTTTCTTCTCTTTGTCAGTCGCGCTATACAGGACAAGGTCGCCCCGGCCCGGTTTGCGCCACAGGAAGGGGGTCGATTTCAGGAAAGGTACGCGCGGCCCATAGTGCAGGAAGGAGACCAGCAGATGATCGACTCCCGGGGGCGTGTCGGATGTTTGCACGGAACAAAGCCGTCCGGCGGTCAAACGGAACATGCAGCACAGGGCGAGGAGGATGATGAAAACCTGCCAGACGGTTGTATGGCTGAAACCGGTAAAATCGCGCCATCGAAAAGGTGGCCACCAGATGCAGGAGACACGGCCAACGATATGCTCATTCGGCAGCCATCCGAAATACCGGCCGTCACGGCTGTGGGCGCTGTTGTCTCCCAGGACCAGGTAATGCCCCGGCGGTATTTGGGAGAAGGCTTCGGGTTCCTGCACACCATAGGGTGCGTTCAATGGGGAGGTGTAATAGAGATCCTGCGGCATTTCAGGGGGCAAGGTCAAAGGAGTACCGTCCGCGTATATTCGGCCTTCCCTGATTTGAATATGTTCGCCGGGCATGCCGACGATGCGTTTAACAAGGGTCTTATGGATGGCGTCTTCTTCAACGGTTTTAAATACCACCAAATCCCAGCGTTCCGGGTCCCGCCCTTTCCAGATCCGCTTGTTCATAAAAGGATAGCGCAGGCCGTATACGAACTTGTTTACAAATACGCGGTCCCCTTTGCCGAAACCGGGGTCGCCGTGCAGGGTCGGCTCCATGGAACCTGAAGGGATACGGTAGGGTTCCGCAATCGCCCAGCGGATTACCAGGGCCAGGGAGAGCGCCAGCAGGGCGCTGCGCCCCCATTCGATTAGATGAGGTTTGTCCATGCCGCTGGTAAGCCAGAGCAGTCCGCCAACGATAAGGACGGCCAGTGATGCGTAACTTTGCCAGGTGAATATTCCGGGATTGGCGCGTCCGCTCAGATAAAACGCGATGAAGCCTATGACTGCCAGGGCGATGCCGGGATAAACGGCCGCTTGCGGAATCACTATCTTTTCCTCTTTTTCTTCAGGCTTGCCTGAACCGGGATTCTTTCTCGTCATAATGGTGGCTTTGCTCCGTATCGGTTGGTGCGATTCGTCCTGTATCGCTACAAGGGGGTACACTTAATAGTATCATGATTTCAGGTGGGTATGCCAGAGAACGAGCTGACTCATTAAAAATCTACTCGAACGTCTATCGTTGACTCATCCACAAAATCTACTCGAACGCCTATCGTCG
>JAKLHG010000390.1 GCA_022710255.1 Candidatus Hydrogenedentota bacterium | reverse complement strand
CGGTCGCCCTTGGCCAGGTTGATCTGAACGCCATCGGCATTCCGCGCTTCCTCGATGGCGTCATCAAGCGTTTTCAACAGGGCCGCCTCATCGGGCAGGTCCAGATCCACCACGGTCACATCCTTCTCAAGTTCCGGGGGAATCTTGAGTACCGGCGAGAGCAGGACAAGCGTTTTCGGGCTTGAGGTAAACGGCCGCACCAGGTCGCGCAGTTGTCGGATAATCACGGGCGCGCCCTTCGAGCGCTCGTCGAGGAAGAAGTGGAAATCCTCGAGGATAAAGACGCCGGGCTCCTCGAATTGTTCGAGAAAGGGCAGGATTTGCGTGGGTTCGGCCCTCTTGCCCGGGTTGACGGGCTTGTAGTCCATGGCGCACAGTCCGCGCGAGACCGACCAGAAATAAGGCGTTCGCTTGAGGCTGCTCCGTTCGAGCATTTCGCAGATAATGTCCAGCGCCCGCTCTTCCTCCGGCGTAACCACGTAGAGAATGGGATAGCCGGCCTTGATGTAGGTTTCAAGTGTGGAGGCCAGGCCGCCCAGGTTCGCACGGGCCGTATCGTTCGGGTTCCTGCCGTCGGAGCTCCTCTTGCGGTCGGTTCCCTCCGTTTCCCTGTCGCTTGTCATCAGTCGGTCTCCCTGTGCTGTTCGATTTCATGACTATATTCGGATTCACGCTCCAACTGAAATTCCGGTTTGAGCGTTCGCTCACCGACAGGAACACCCAGACGTTCTTCGAGCTTCTCCGTAAACTTGACGCACTCCTTGCCGTGGGCGCCGAGTACTTCCACCTTCTGCGTGCCGTCTTTGGCGATGGTGATCTTGATGCGTTTCATGAGGTCCTTCTTTCCGCGCGGGTACGGCCCTTGTTGCGATTTCGTTGACAAATAGTATGGACGGTATGGACGTAATGGACGCTGCGAAAGATGATTCTTGTAAAGAAGTTAAGCGGTGGTACACGGTCATCTCTTTTGTTCCGACTATTCCTCTTTCATCCTTCACACTTCATCCTTCATCCTTCACACTTCATCCTTCCTCCTTTACCCTTCAGAATCGGGTATCTTCAATCAGAATGATTTCGCGCTGACCGCTATCAAGAACACGTTCCTCCTCGACCAGGAGATAGTCCTTCTCGGCCTGGTCCAGAATGATGTTGCGCGAATACTCCTGATTCAACTGTTGCAGAAAATTCTCTTGACGGATGGGCGTATCCTTTTGCACGCCCCACCAGTCCGCCACCACCTCGTAAACTTCCTGTTTGCGCTGGAAGCCGATGTCATATTCCGAGCCGGTGTTGACCACCACCTCCGCCGTTTCGCGGTTTCCCGAATAGCCGCGCACCACCAGGTTCTCCCCTTCCTGGTACTGGTAATGCAGGTCGCGCAGCGCCCGCGTCAACATTTCCTTCTCTCGGAGTTGCGTCTGAATACGCACAAAATGAGACATTTTCATGCTCCTTCCTTGAGTCCAATACCCAGGTCTATTGACTTCAGAAACCCGAAACCCTATACCCGAAACCCGAAACCCGAAACCCTGCTTTACGTATCCAATAGTCGTCTTGGCCGGGTCCGTTCCGGATACGCTTCCACCGCTTCTTCCTCGCCTGTCGAGGCGGGAAAGGCGCGGCCCTGGGTCTTCCACAAGCGCAGTTCTTCGATGATGTCCGTGTGGGACCTGCTCAGCGGCACGGTTTCCTGGATCGCCTTAAGCACATCCGCCTGCGCGATCTCGCGGTTCTTGTCCGCGAAGGCGGCGAAGCGCGACTCGATGACAATGCGTTCGATTTCGCGGCCCACATAGCCCCGGGTCTTGCGCACCAGTTCATCGAGGTCCAGCTGGCGCTCGGGAAACATCAGTCCCGCCTTGGTCAAGTGTATCACAAAAATCTCGCGACGTTCTTCCGAATTGGGCACATCCAGGAAGAACATGCGATCGAAGCGGCCTATCAGTTCGGGCGGCAGATTCGCGATGTCGTTCGCCGTGGCAAAAACGAATACCGGCGCCGTGCGTTCCTGCATCCAGGTCAGAAAGGTGCCGAAGACGCGCGTGGCCGCGCCGCTGCCGCCGCCGCCCGTGGGCCCGGCGCCCGCGAAGGCTTTCTCCATCTCGTCAATCCACAGAATGCAGGGACTCACCATTTCGGCCAGGTTTACCGCCTTGCGGATATGGGCCTCCGACTCGCCCAGCAGGGAACCAAATATCGCACCCATGTCCATGCGCAGCAAGGGTAATTTGAGCACGCTCGCCGTCATCCGGGCCGACAGGCTTTTTCCCGTGCCGGGAATGCCGATGAGGGCCACGCCCTTCGGGTAGGGCAAGCCCGCCTGCCGCGCTTCCTCCGTAAAAACACATTCGCGCAGTTTGAGCCACGATTTCATCAGGTTCAGGCCGCCCACATCCGCTTCGTTTGCGCCCGCCGGCGTGAATTCGAGGGCGCCGCTCTCGCGCACGATGCGCCGTTTCTCTTTTGTCACCAGTTGGACCGCCTGCTCGTCGAAGCGCCGTTGCTTCGCCCACACCCGTGAGAAGGCCATGCGCGCCTGGTTCGTGGTCAAGCCCAGGGCCGAATTGATGAGCAGGCGGCGAATCGCGGGACGGGGCTGGTGCTGCGGCTCAAGTTTGCTGGTCATGGCGTCCAGTACGCGCATCAACACCGTTTCATCCGGCAGCGGCACATGAAGCACATAGAGTTCGTCTTTCAACTCGACCGGCACATCCTCCATGGGCGTCACCATGACCAGAAACTTGCTCTGGCTGCGCAGCTTCGGCGCCAGATTGCGCAAGCCCCGGATCAGGGGGCCATTCTTCCAGGCCATGTGGAAATCTTTCAGCACCAGCACGGTCTGATCCGGCAGCGCGCGCGCGATGAACTGAAGTATTTTCTCCGGCTCCACCGCTTTGGATGCGTCAACGGGTTTTCCGGAGGGGCGCTTCTCTTCCAGATACCCCAGCACGTCCCACGTGTATACCCCCAGGGTGCGGGTTACATCGAGGACCGTTTGGATCACCCGATCCTCCTCGTAGGTCACCAGGTTGATCAGCGGCGCATTGGCGTCGAACAGCGCCTCCAGTTCGCCCCGGAAATCCTGTTCTTCGTGCGACATGGCGTTGGGTCTCCTTTCCTCGGTGAATGGGTGCAGAAATAGGATACCATAAATACAAATTAAGAATTAAGAATTAAGAACCCAGAAATGGGTTGTTTGAGCCCCCCGCGCCTCTGCGTCTCCGTGTGACCTTTTTTCCGCGCAGGGACGCAGAGGCGCAGAGAGGAAAAGAAGGAAACCGGTCACCGGGCTGCGAGAAGCGTCGCTACTTGTTCTACCAGCAAGGTTATATCCTGTAGCAGCGCCTCACGTTCCAGGGCTTCCTCGTCTTCGAGAAAACTTTCATAGCGAAAACGAACCGCATAGCCGCTCAGGTCCAGAAAACCCCAATACGTCGTCACATCCGCCCCATGCATCTCCAATGTATGGAGCAGCAGGCTCAGATCATGGGTATGGGGATGCGCTTGTTCCAGCAGATTCAACCATGCTTTTAATGCCTTTTCGACCGCCTGTTGCGCATGGAAACCGAATATGCGATCATCGAAAGCCTCGGGGTCGCCCATGTGCTCGAGGGCTTTCAGATCGCTCGAGGCCGTCTTCAGCAGGTCTCGCGCGAGATCATGGCCGGCCATATAGACGTCTCCCCTCGCTGAGCCCGGTAGCCACGATGTGTCCAGGCACATCGCGCCACCGCTCCACCTCGCCCCGGGTATAGATAAGAATGTCTTTCGACAGGGGAAAGGACGCTAACCGACGGTACAGGCGGCCCGTCAGGCGGCGCCGATGCCGACGCGTCTCCTGGGTTTCAGGCATGACCACGAGCAAATCCACATCCGAGCCAATATGGTCGAGTCCCTTGGCGCGCGAACCAAACAGGATCACCGCCTCCGGATGCACCTCATCCACTATCATGTCCATCATCGTTTTCAGCAAATGCTCGTCCATCGGGTATGCCTTTCAAAAGCAACGGTTACCATCAGCATTATACAGTGAACAAGTACTTGCATGCCATCCTTCAAACTTCATCTCCGCGCGGGCCTTGTTTTCCTCGCTGAGGCGCGGAGAGCGGATGACGAAATACAATTTCAAGGTTACGAAATGCAATTTCGTAACGAGCCCTGATTTATGTAACAAGCCCGGCAAAAAAAACGCGATCGTGCCTTCGGCGCGACCAGAGGGAGAGTACCCCCTCTGGACTCCCCCCAAAGAACAAAATTCAAAATACCAAAGGGCAAAAGGGATAAAGATCAAAGGGCTATTGTCCTCGCGCAACGAAAGCCGTTGTTGTTGATACGGTCCGCCGGGACGTCGTCGCGGTTGCGGCTGGCGC
>JAKLHG010000039.1 GCA_022710255.1 Candidatus Hydrogenedentota bacterium | reverse complement strand
ATTGCGACGTGTTGTACGGCCGGTATCTTCAGGCCAAGGGGGACAAGCCGTATTGTCTCGATAAGACGCCGGCCTACGCGCTGGTGCTGCCTTTTCTCGCCCGCATCTACCCGGACGCCGCCTTTATCGTGCTCACGCGCCATCCCCTGGCCATTTTTTCCTCTTTCGCCAATTCATTCTTTGACGGCGACTATCGGGAAGCCCACACCTACAATCCAGTTATCGAGCGTTATGTGCCCGCCATGGCCGCATTTCTGCGCGAGGCGGAACCCCCGAAACTACACGTACGCTATGAAGACCTGGTGCGGAATCCTGAAACGTGGTTCGAAAAAATCTGCCTGCACATCGGCGTGCCCTATGAACCGCAGGCCATCGAATACGGCAAGGCGGGCGAGGACGCGGCGCGGCCCAAACAGGGCCTGGGCGATCCCATCGGCGTGAACAGCCATTCCGCGCCCACCACCAAATCCATCAAAAAATGGGTGGCCGAGGTGGCGTCCGACTCCGCGAAACTCAGCCTGGCGAAACAAATCATCGCTGCCGTTCACCCGGACGATCTCGCCTTGCTCGGCTATCCTGTGGAAACCCTCTGGAAGCCGCTGGAAGAGGCGGAGGGCACGGTTCGCGCGCCCAAGCCGCCCAGCCTTACCCGGTACCGCCTGGAACGCAAGATGATTATGGGCCTGCGCGGTTTGGCGCAGCGCAATCGTCCGTTTCGTAAGGCCCTTGAAAAAGCGCGGCTCGCGTGCGATGTGCTGCTGCGTGAAACGTGACGGTTGCTCATGGTATCCGGTTATGAGCAGTTAAGGCGGATCGCACCCGAGGCCCGGCGGCGCGTATTATTTTGAAGTGGCAGTAAACCTCGTTCCTCGTGCCGGGTCGGCGCGGGGCGGTAAAAATGACAGGGGCGCACGGCGTCCCGGGAGAAGAAACCATGTATTTTTCTGTAATGGTTCGGAGCGCTTTGCTGCTGGCGGCAGGCCTCGTCTTGTTTTCAATAAGTGCCGCGGCCGAGACGGTATCGGAAACCCATCCGGGATTAAAGCAGCTGCTGCAGCGCTATCCGGAGGCCGACTTGAATAAGGACGGCAGCCTTACCCTGGAAGAGGCCAAAGGGTTCCGCACCCACCTCTGGCAGGAGGAAACGGAAGCGGGCACGCCCGTGGACCGCACGCAGCCCGAGGCCGCGGCCGCAGTGCCGATACGCCCCGGAGACCCGCTCCTGGACGATATCGCCTATGGCGACCTGCCTGGCCAGCGTTTTGATTTGTGGCTGCCCCGCAACGCGGCGCCCCCTTGTCCGACGGTATTCTGCCTCGCCCTGGAACCGGATGCCGCCGCGCCGCCCGCCGATCTGCTGAAGAAATGTCTCGAAAGCGGGATTGCCGTGGGGGTTCTGCACGGACGTGACGGCGGCGATGGGCCCGCGTACTTTAAGGATGTCGAACTGGGGCTCCGTTTCCTCCGGAAAAACGGGCACGCCCACGGCGTCCGGGCGGACCGCATGGCCCTTTTCGGACAGGGAGCGGTCGCGGAGCAGGTATTATACGGGGCGTTGCTGCCCCTGGGTGAAGAAGGCCAGCCCGGTGGTATTCGCTGTGCAGCCCTTCTCGACGCGCCGGCATGCGACGGTACGGAACAAGCGCCGGATCCCGATACCTGTCTGGCGGACGCCTACCCGAAGGCGGACAGCCTGCTGGCGGCGCCCCACGGCGCTCCCGTGATTGCTTTGTTGTGTTCGGGGCGGAACACAGGCGACTCTCTGATGCAGGCGTTGCGCCGGAAAAGCCTTGAAGTAGTCTTGAACAATGCAGCTGAAAACGAAGGGATTCCGCACCTGATACGCCAGGCCGTGCTTTTTTTCAAGGAACAACTTGACCTGTCCGCCGATACGGTAACGCCTGCAACTCCGGATAAAAAGGGACAACCATGAACCGGATCGTAACCCGTTTATCCCTGCCGGGAATCGTCCTGGCGGCCGTTGTCCTTAATGGATGTGCCACCAGGGAACCGGAATCCGCTCCTGAACCGGAACCTGAGGTTATGCTCGAACCACTGGAGGAGACCGAACCGGAACCGACCCTGCCGGAACGGCCCCTGCCGCCGTTGGAAACGCTGGTACTGCTGCCCGCACCGCAGCAGGTGCGGTATGAACCCGGCCAGTATGCCGCGGACACGCTGGAGCCGGAAATTGAGCTGTGTCCCCCTGCGATTCCCCGCGAACAGGGCTATATCCTGTCCATCACCCCGGAACGCATCCTGATCACGGCGCGCGACCTGCAAGGTATTTTCTATGCCGAGCAAACCCTGAACCAGCTGAAGCGCCAATTCGCGGGCACGGGAAAACTTCCCGTGGTACATATTGAAGACTGGCCCGATTTCCCGAACCGGGGGGTCATGCTCGATATCGCCCGGGACAAGGTGCCCACCATGGAAACCTTGTACCTGTTGGCAGACATGTTCGCCTCCCTGAAATTCAATCAATTGCAATTATACACGGAACATACCTTCGCCTATCCGGGACACGGGGAGGTTTGGAAAGACGCATCGCCCATGACGGCGGAGGATATACAGGCCCTCGACGCGTATTGCGCCAAACGGTTTATCGAACTGGTGCCGAACCAAAACTCATTCGGCCACATGCACCGGTGGCTTGAACATGACCGGTATAAGGGACTCGCCGAGACGCCCGGTTCCCCCGATTTGTGCCCCACCAACCCTGCGAGCATCGATCTGCTGCGCAGCATGTATGACAGCCTGCTGCCCAACTTCACCAGCCGCCAGTTCAACGTGGGCTGCGACGAAACCTTCAGCCTCGGCAAGGGAGGCAGCAGGGAGGACGTGGCGCGCCTGGGGAAAGGCCGGGTATACCTGAATTTTCTGAAAAAAATCTATACCCTCGTGCGGCAGCATGATTGTACCATGCAGTTCTGGGGCGACATTATCCTGCAATACCCGGAACTGATTCCGGAGTTGCCGAAAAACATCATTGCCATGGAGTGGGGATACGAAGCAAACCATCCTTTCGCCCGACGCGGCGCCCAATTCGCCGCGTCGGGCATTCCCTTCTATGTATGTCCGGGAAGTTCCAGCTGGAACGCGTTGCTGGGACGTACGGACAACGCCCTCGAAAACCTGCGGCTCGCCGCCCGCAACGGCCTGGATAACGGCGCCATCGGGTATCTGATCACGGACTGGGGCGACAACGGGCACTGGCAATTCGCGCCGGTGTCCTTTGCGCCTTTCGCTTACGGCGCCGCGGTCAGCTGGGCCTATGACGCCAACGTCAACCTGGATGTTGCCCGTGCCGTCGACACCCATGTATTTATGGACCAGGCGGGTATTATGACACGGGCCGCATTGGACCTGGGTAATGCCCACGCGCGCACGGGGTGCCTGCGCGGCAATTCAACCGTATATTACGGCCTGCTCCTCCGTGCCATCGAAGGGAATCCGACCCAAGGGCACTTGAAGGGCATGACACTGGAAGGCATAGGAAAAGCGAGGGCGCAATTGGAAGACGCCGTGGCGCGCATGGCCGGCGCCCGCATGGAGCGTCACGATGCCCAACTGATTCTGGATGAGTTCGCTCTCAATGCGGACATGGCCCTGTTCGCCCTGCGGCTTGGCGAAGCGCGCCTGAAAGCCGGAACAGGAACGTCGGACCTGCCCCCGTCCATCCGGCGCCCCCTGGCGGAAACATTGCAGGGGATTATGGAACGGTTCCAATCCTTATGGCTTGCGCGAAACCGGCCCGGCGGACTGACGGACAGTGTGGCGCGTTTGAAAGCGCTGGCCGACATTTTATCCCGATAGGCGAAGGCCATGGCAAGAATACGGCTGCAGATAGAAGACCCCGCCATGCGTATTACGCTGGCCGTCATGTTGAAAGCCGCCGGACATGAGGTCATCGCCGAAGCCCCCCAGATTACCATCGCCGATAACGCCGCGGCCGCCATAAAAGCGGCCGCCTCCGGCCCGGCACTGTTGCTGGCTGCGGCGTCGGGTATCGGGGAAGCCGTGGAAGCCATGAAACACGGCGTATACGGCTATATCTTCGTTCCGCTGCAGCCCGGGGAAGCCGTGCTTATGGTTGAAGGCGCGGCGGGCGCCGTTCGGCAGGAACAGGAGACGCCGCATGGGGAAACGAACCTCAAGGAGGTCGAGCGGCGCCACATCCTGAACGTGCTGCGGGAATGCAGGGGAAACCAGGTAAAGGCCGCAAATCTGCTGGGAATCGGCCGCAACACCCTGTGGCGAAAACTAAAGCAGTACCGCATCACTGAAGATGAAGACGGGTGAACAGGTGCTTTTGCTTATGGATATCTATTGCGGGTAGTAGGGCAGGCGGGTGGAGTGGAACCCATGGGTATGCCGTCGATGATCAAAAAACACCCGGATACCGGCGCGTACTTTGCTCATGTATATGAAAGAACGAAACCCGCCGTCATAACGGTTATTTTACGGTTCTGATTTGGCATATCAGTCCCGCTTGTCAATCCGTTCCCCCGGTTTCGGTTTCCACGTCGTTCCGTCCGGCAGCAGCGATACCCATTCCAGCGCTTTGTGGGCCGGGTCCAGGTCGTATCGCTTGGCGCCTTTCGGAACCTCATCGCCGCCGTATCCGGCGTGCCCGGTGGCGCGCCCGTAGATCAGGTCCACACCGTCCAGCACACCGGAATAGTCGTTTACATGGTCGTGCCCGCAGAACAGGGTCTGGATGCCCGCGTCCCGCAACGCGGCCAGGGAGGAACCGTCCTCTTGTTCGAAACAAACGGTTTCTCCGAGGATGCCGGCAGCGATCTCCTTGTCCCACACGTCCTGGTAGTGTTTCACGGGGATATGGCAGGCCGCGAGGCGCATCGGACGTGGTCCGGCGCCATCGAGGGTGGCGGCGGCCTCCGCCACAAACCGTCGCGCTTCGGCATGCAGGCCCTCTTTCCGGCTGTTCAGGCAAAAGAACTGCGCCAGCGCGGCGCCGTCCTTGTCTTCCACGGTAAGCACATAGTTGCCGTCGCTGTGGCGGCCTCCGTACAGGCTGCCCTTTGCACCGGCCAGAGCGGCATGGCCCGCTTCATAGTCGTCCAGAGTGTCGTGGTTGCCCCAGGTGAATATCCAGGGAACGCCCAGCGCCCCGCACTGTTCAAGGGCATAGGCCTGAAATTCCGCGCCGCGATTGTCGGGGTTTTCATGCCACAAATCTCCCGTGATGACAAGCAGGTCCGGTTTGGCATGGTCTACAAGACGGCGCAGGTCTTCCACGGTCTTGTTGCGCCGGCGCTGTTCCTCCTTCGGCATTTTGGTAATCCCGTTGAAAAAATGGACGTCGGTGAATTGAAGGACCCGGAACGAGGGGGAGGATACGCTGAGGCGCGTTTCCCACGGGGGGGAGGCGTCGGAAGCGACCGCGCCTGTGGGAAGGGAAGCGGCGAGCAGGCCTGCCGCCGAATATTGTAGAAACCGCCGTCGTGATATCTTGAAAGAATTCATGAATGACTCCGCAGGTACCGGCGGCGGGTCAGGCCGAAACCGAAGCCCGGATGTTTATGGTGATGGTGCTCACGTACCCCGTATGGTCGCTCAGGGGTGTTTCCTCGCCCGCGCCGAACCACATCTTCCAGAGTTCGCGCGGCGAGGGGGCGCGGCTGAGGAATATGGCGGCCGCACTGCCCGGCGCGCTTCCTTCAATGGTCTGTGTGTCCACCGCCTCGATGTCGTACAGACCGTTTTCCATGGCAAAAATGAAGTCTATGCCGGTGTCTATCGTTACGACGGACTTCAGGCCGGAATGGTCGATCGCATACTGCAGGTCGGGACGGTCAAGCCGGGTGTTGAAGTCGCCCACTATAAACGCGGGCGCCGTCCTGGAACGGGATTCGTTGAGAAATGCCGACAATTCGCGCATCTGAAGGTCGCGAACGCGGCGGTTGTCGTCATCGCGGCGCCCGGCCTGGGCATGCGTGTTGTAGAAATCCAGCTGCGCGCCCGAAGGCAGTTGGATACGGGCCAGGCCCACGCCTTTGCCCGCCCACCAGTCCCCCTGGTAGATTTTGTACCAGGGATTATTCGCCTGAAACCGGTGAAAATACTGTTCCACAATGGGGTACGCGCTCAGCGTAAACAACCCGTTTCCCACCGTGGCGGCGGGATAGTCGGCATGATACCGCAGCCGCGAATCCTTGAGCGAGTCCACCAGCAGTTGCCGGTCCGACGCGATGAAACATTCCTGCAGGCCCACAATGTCTGGGTCGAGTTTCGTCAGCAGGGCGGCGATCGCCCGTATTCGTTCATGGCGGTTGGTGGTGAACAGGTAGCCGTCCGCAATGTTGAACGTGACGATTTTCAGCGTCAGCGGCACTTCCAGTACCGGCGGCGGCGTGTTCAAATACGTGCTGGACAGGTAATCGGTTGCCGCGGCGGTCTTGGGGTTGATGGCGATGGCGGCAAAGATCACCGTAACCGTGAACCCCAGGAAAAGCACCAGGATGCTTCCCACAAAATAAAAACTGATGTGCCGTACCAAGAGCATTGTCTATATCTCCCTGTTGGTCCTGTTTCCCGATAAAGAACCATATATCAGACTAGGTTTCTAACGAACAGGTTTCCATATTCATGCCTCTGATGTTTCTGACTTGCGTAATTGATAGGCCGCAGGACAGTAAAATTAAAATAGACATTTGCCACAAAAAAGCACAGAATTCACAAAAGATTTTGGTTTACTCTTATCCAAATTAGGGTTTTATTTTTCATCGCCCAAAAGGAACGCCACCCATTCTTTTCCTTGTTCAAACCCGCCAAATAATTCTTGTGCGCGCAGTAGGCGTACCTTCCCAGGTGCGCCAAAATCCCACAAGTACAGGAATCAACCCTTATGACGCACCTGTGAAGGTACGCCTACTGAAGCCCGGCATTAAATGCCGCTGCATTGCCCTGACTTGGGTAGGACCGTCCCCCCCCAGAAAAAAAGGTACCCTCTACCTGAAAATGGAAAATTAGCGTTGGAAACGTCTTAGTTTAAGCGGGGATTAATATCAACTCTGTCTTAATTCGGACAGCAGTGATTCTGGTTACAGTTTTGTTACCCCACGCTGTTACCGGTCGTTCGAGAATGAGGTACTCCTTTTGTGCCTTTTGTGCCTTCTGTGGCTATTTTTTTGTCGCCGAACACCAGGGTCAATGGTCGTGGTGCTCATGACTATGGGTGGCTTCATGAAGGATAACGCCTGCGCCGTTCACTGGGAACGTATTGCCGAGATTGCGCTCGCTTTCGTGACCGTCCGGTGTATAGTTCAGAAACTGCACGTGGCCGTCCATATACAATACATTGCACCCGCCGGGGATATGGTTGAAATGGGAGGGCTCCCCGCCGGAAATGGCGTCCCAGATCATGGGCAGGGTGGATTGCGCCTGCGCGGCCAGGGCCGTGTTGTTGACGTCGGTGATGAAAAAACGTTCCACGCCTTCCCGAAACCGGTAAATGACCTGGAAAGGATATTCCGGATCAATGGACGTCTCCGGTTTCCAGTCTTCATGGACCAGTAACGGGTTCTCATGAATGCGATGTTTCAGCCCGTCCGGTTTCTCCAGCAATGCAATCTCGAACTGGTCCAGGCTGGCTTCCGTGTCCAGCATGGTCGGGTTCAACGCCCACCCGAAATAAATATAGGGATGTTCATAGACCTCGCAGGGCTGCACAATGCCGTCGCCCGCCTGCGGCAAATGACCATGCGCTTCGGCCTCCAGCCACAAACTCGATGGATTGTGGCCCTCATCCCAGAGCGCTTCGGGCGTATCCGCATAGGGGGAACTGGGACAAATCAGCACGGCATAGTCCGTCAGGTAATTGGGAAACAAAACGTCCATGTCCATGATGGCCGCCAACCCCTCTATGGGACTGGCGTCGCAATGGGTCGCCTTTATCGGAGGATAAAAATGGTTCGCGCATTCATCGGCGTAGAGTTTCAAGACCACGCTCAACTGTTTCAGGTTGCTCTGACAGGACTTGCGGCGCGCCGCCTCCCGCGCCCGGGACAGGGCCGGCAGCAGGATGGCCGCAAGAATGCCGATAATGGCGATGACCACCAGCAGTTCAATCAATGTAAATCCATGACGCATTTTCATATAGACATGCCTTCCTTTGCCTTCTGTTTGTAAACAGGTGTCCTGTAATCCAATGGGGGTAAAGGATTACAGCGGGTACAGGAGTTCAGGTAAAGGAGGGTGCGGGCGGGCCGCGAACACTGACCGCGCCCATCGGTCGCATCTCCGGCGCCGTTGAAGGCCCGGCTGGACGGAAGAAATCGGCTTCAGGCGGAAAAATGAAGAGACACACCATAACCAGGAAGGGAAAATTCAGCACCACCAGAACGAATGGACAACAACTATCATCACAGCCTTCCCCTGCGTCATGATGATGAAAGCCGAATGCCGCAATGGTCACCCCCGCCCAGGTGATAAGCAGTATCAACCGCGCCAGGCGGATCAAATGACGATTCGCGTTTCTTTTCATCTCAAATATGACCTTCAGGGAACTGTTACCCTTTGCCTATAGAATACCACAAGCAGAGGCGACTGCGGGCATGCAGGTCCGCGTGTTCCCAAGTGAAACTTGTTTCATGGGTATACATCCCCCTTGGTCCCCCTTCAAAGGGGGACCAGATACGCATCGTGACGGAACAGGTCCCCCTTCGAGGGGGGGGACGCGAAGCGCCGGGGGATGTACGCCTACGGTGCGCCTGTTTTTCTCCGGTCGGAGGATTCGGCCAGAAAAGTCCGTTGGCGCACCTTGGAAGGTACGCCCACTGTGCACATAGGAATGGTTCTGTGCGGCCGTGAAGGAAGGGGAGGGGTGGGGTGCGGTGTGTTTTTGGCGATGAGAAACGAACCCCCACTTTGGAGGGGCATCCCAAATCCGCACGTAAGAACCGAGTTGTTGGCGTAAAGCCAATAAGGACAAGGAACGTAGAAGCGGCATCCTGCCGCTTTGCATCAAGCCGGACATGCGGGTCGCAGTCAAGATGGAAGCGGCATCCTGCCGCTTCTACGTTCCTGCCATTCCTTACGTGCGGATTTAGGCGTGGTGGGGGCGCCTTGTTTTCGCCCGGCGATCTCTGTATGCTTTTCGCACCGGCCGGGACAGGACCGGCACGGGCTCACAATCGGTTTGAACACGGGAGACTCCCATGAGCATCGAACTTCCACGGTTGAAATCCTATTCGCGCATGAAGGAAATTATGACCATGTATTACATGGGCGCCAAAATGGGCGAAGGCGGCGGCCAAAAGATGGCGTGGATCACCAGCGGCGCGCCGGTGGAATTCCTTTATGCGGCGGACATCACCCCGCTCTACCCGGAGAACCACGCGGCCATGTGCGGCGCCACCAAAATGGCGGACACCCTCTGCGCCGCCGCCGAAGACGCCGGATTCTCCCGCGACCTGTGTTCCTACATGCGGACCGACCTCGGCGCCATCATCACCGGCACCAGCCCCATCGGTGGCCTGCCCAAACCCGACCTGCTTGTCTGCTGCAACAACATCTGCGGCACCGTCACCAAGTGGTATCAGGAACTGCAACGCCGCTTTGACGTCCCCCTCGTCTTCATCGACGCGCCCTATCAGTATGAGGCCGAAGACAGCAGCCATGCCGTCGCCTATATGAAGGAACAGCTGCGCGACTATATCGGCATTATTGAAACGGTGACGGGCAAACCCTTCGATTATGACAGGTTCAACGAAGTCGTGGACCTCTCTGAAAAGGCGGCCACGCTCTGGCGCGATATCCAGGCGATGCTTGCCCACAAGCCCGCGCCCATGAACTCCTTCGACACGTTTATCCATCTTGCCCCCATCGTGACGCTGCGGGGAACGCCCATCTGCGTGGAATACTACGAGGGTCTGAAAGCGGAGGTGCAGGAACGCATCGACACCGGCATCGCCGCCATTCCCGGCGAACGGTTCCGCCTCGGCTGGGACAACCTCGCCATCTGGTTCCGCATCAACCAGCTGTCCCAAAAATTCGCCGAACGCCATGCCGCACTGGTCGTATCCACCTATCCGGAAAGTTTCTGCTACCGCGGCCCCATTGACGATCCCAACGACCGCCTGTTGTCCTACGCCTCCACCTATATCGGCGGCTACATCAACCACGGGCTCGACTACCGCGAGAAAGAACTCGCCCACATGGCGGAAAAATTCAGTCTTGACGGGTTTGTCATGCACTCCAACCGCAGCTGCCGCGCCTACTCCTTCGGCCAGTATGAACTGGCGCACCGGCTGGAAAACAACTACGGCATTCCCTCCCTCATGCTCGAGGCCGACATGAACGACACCCGTAACTGGTCCGACGAGCAGGTCAACACCCGCATTGACGCGTTTATCGAAACACTGGAATCCCGCGCCGGCGCCGCGTAGGCGCTACCCAGAACCCTGCAGGGACTCCAGCGCCTGCTGCGCCATCCGGTGCGTGGGCTGCACCGCCAGCGCCCGCTCAAAATAATCCCGCGCTTCGTCCTTGCGGCCCGTGTGTTGCAGGCATAGCCCGTAATTGTAGAGCGACGGCACATAGCGAGGCTCGCTCTCCAGCGCCTTTTCCAGATAGGGTATGGCCTCGTCAAAGCGAAGCAGCCCCGTCAACGCGGCACCGTACAAATTCAGCAGCACCACGGAATCCGGCTGTTGGTCCAATATCGGCTTCACCACCTTCAGTGTATCTTCAAACTGGCCCTGCTGGTTCAATACTGTGGCGTAATTTGTTTTCCAAACATTCCGCTCCGGCTCGAGTTCCAGGCACTTTGCCAGGTGCGCGAAGCCCTGCTTGCGCAGTCCCTGCCGGTTCCGGATCACGCCCAGGTGGTTATGGGCCATGGCGTTCATGCCGTCCGTCACCGTCAGCGCCCGCTGCGCCAGCGTCTCCGAATTCTTCCAGAACCCGCTCTGCCGGAACGCCAGACCCGCCGATACCGCCACCAGAACCGCCGTCGCTGTCCAGAACACCATGCCCCCGCGACCCTGGAAATCAGGGACTGTCCCCAGCGAGCGAAGCGAGACGGGACTGTCCCTGATTTCCAGGACACCGCCGTCCGACTTTGTCCGCCGCCGTTCGACCTTGTCCGATAACTGGGGACTGTCCCCGGTTATCTTACTAATCCTCCGCGTTACCTCATACAGCCCGAAGCCCGCCAGCAAATACAGCCCCATTCCCGGTGCGTACAGGTAGCGCAGCGCGATGGACTCCGCCGCATAGCGCACCAGTCCGCTTACCGGCAACAGAAAACATACGAACCAGCCCCAGAACACGATGATCCACGGCCGACGCCACAGCTGCCACAGCGCCAGTGCCGTTAGCGCGAACAGGAGCAACGCCGCCCCGCCGATCATCCACCACGCCGGGTCCCAGCCCGCCGCTGAATAGGCCATGATATAGAGTTCCGGATAAACGATATGGAACAGGTACCGCGCGAAGGCCGTCAGCGCAAACCCGATATTCTGTACCGGCGACAGCAGCGTTTCCCCCTCGAAGGCTCCGAAATCGCGCTTGCCATAAACAGCAAACACCGCGCCCAACAACGACACCGCGAACCACGGCAACTTTTCCAGAACCAACAGCGCCGCCCGCCGCAAGGTTGTCCCGAACGCGCTAAAGGAAATCTCGATGCGGCCCAGCGGCCAGTAATCCAGCAACAACAGCACCACCGGCAGCATCACAATCCCCTGCTTGCTCATAATCCCCAAAAACATGAATACCAGTGACAGAAAATAAAACACCAGCGCCTTCAAGAATTCTGAATTCTGAATTCTGAATTCTGAATTCTGAATTCTGAATTCCCCATACCGCCGGTACATCTCCACACTCAACAGCATAAACACGGCCGGCATAATCTCGTTCCGCGCCGAAATCCAGTTCACCGTCATCGCCTGCACGGGATGCACCGCCACCAGCGCCGACGCTGTGAGCGCCGCCGGGAAGTTGCCCGTCAGCCGCCGCATCACCCAGTAGAACAGGCACACGCACAACACATGCCACAGCAGCGTCATGCCGTGATACCCGCCCGCCCAGTCGCCGAACAATTCCCGGTCCAGCATGAACGTCAGCGTCGGCAGCGGCATGTACAACCCGAAATTCGGTTTCGTAATCGCCCACTGGATACTGTCCCACGTCAACCCCGCCATCACCTGCTCATTCTCAAAAATGATGCTCGGGTCGTCATACAGCACATGTTCAAAGGTCATGCAGCGCCCGTACACCACAATGCACAGCAGCGCCAGTGCCGCCATGACCCACACGTCCCGCGAAAGAATGCGTTTCATCGTTGGATACTCCTGGTAAAGGGCAAGTATAACCGCCCCCCGCAATACGGGGCAAATGGGAGAAGGGAAAAGGGAACAGGGGGCAGGGGGGAGGGAGTAGGGGACAGGGGGCAGGGGGAAGGAGGCTTGCCGCAGGATAAGGTCCGACTCGTTCCGACTCGTTCCAAAATTCCATTTGGGAACGTAATCTCTTTTGAAATTCTATTTCCCTTTTTGCCTCGGTCCATCCGGTATATTCCGGCGCTCGACCATGGTTGCGAAGTGGAACTTCGCGGGCAAGTGCGTTCCCAAATGGAATTTGGGAACGAGAGAAAAAATATGCGTTCTGTTTGTTGCCAAGAGGAGGGTTATGTTCTGGTTTAGTTCAAGTATCCACAAACAACGCGTCATTCCGGTTTTTCGCGGTGGAAAAAGGACGTGTAGCGGAGGTGGTGCCAGGCCGCGAAAAGACCGGAATCCAGTCCCTGAAGCCGTGGGTGAGGGACTGCCCGCATTTGTTTTATTTTTCAAGATGGGGCATGGTATTCATTGCAGTGGGCTGAACCTGGATTCCGGTATTTTTCGCGTTGTCCAGTGCCGTTCTTCGATACAGGTCGAAGATCGCGAACAAACCGGAATGACGGTGCTTGAGGTTATTTACAATGTAACAGGAAAGGCCTTGATAGAGGCGTATTTCACGTGTTGCGCCGAAAGCGCCACTTCTTCCGGGCGAAGTCCCGGACGAAGCATAGACACTATAGGTCCTGCAAACATTCCCTCCCTGCTCCCTGTCCCCTGTCTTGCCTTCCCCCGTCGCCCTGCGTTATTCTTCCTCCATGAAATCCCGCACCCTCATAGCCGTACTCGTCTTCCTCCTCGCCGTGGCGATTGTCGGGGGATTCGCGCTGCTGCGGGAACCGCCCGCCCCCGCGATCCCGCCCGAGGCAACAGCACCCGTTCGTCCGTCCGCTCCCGCGCGCCCGTACGCGGACAGCCCCGACGCTCCCGCCATTGACTCCGCCCTCGCGTTTCTCCTGCGCCATGAAGAACAGGAACGCCCCTCCTGGCAGGTCTATGCCCTGCTCGATTATCTCCAGCGCCGCTTCGGACTCGACAACGCGCACCTGGCCCGGATCGCCGAGATCAATTTCGCGAACGCGCGGCGCAACCCGAATGCGCAGACGCGCCGCTGGACGTTCACCGGGCGCAGCTTCGCGGCCGACGACGAGGCCAATCCG
>JAKLHG010000389.1 GCA_022710255.1 Candidatus Hydrogenedentota bacterium | reverse complement strand
ATAACACCACGCCGGACCTGGGCGAGACCCTGCTGAGCCCCTACCTTGTTTTCTGCGGCATGCTGTTCATGTTCCTGAGCCCTTTATTGACCATGCGCATGGTGGCCGAGGAGAAAAACCGGGGTACCATGGAGTTGTTGCTCACCTGGCCCCTGCGCGACCGGGACATCATATTCGGCAAATACCTGGCGGGCCTGGCCATGCTGCTGGTGATGCTCCTGATCATCGGCGTTCACCTTTCGTTGCTGGGCAGTCTGGCGCCCATCGAACCGGCGGTCCTGGTGTTCGGACTGCTGGCGGTATTCCTTATGGGCGCCGCCTTTATCAGCCTGGGGCTCTTTGTCTCTTCCCTGGCGCGCAACCAGGTCACCTCCGGCACGGCCACCTTCGGGCTCAGCCTGCTCTTTTATGTAGCCGGCAACCTGGGCGCCCAGTTGCCCGATACCAATCCGGCGCCGGCAGCCTGGCCCGAGGTGCTGCGCGCCGCCGCGGGCCATATCTATGGGCTGACACGCGGCCTGATCCTGGAATTGCCGGTGGACACCCATGCGGGCGAAATGGCGCTGGGCGTCGTGTACCCCGGGGATATCGGCTATTATGTGCTTTTCAGCGCGTTCTTCCTGTTTCTGACCTTCCGTGTATTTGAAAGCAGGAACTGGAGGGGATGACTGCCATGATGCATTTTAGGAAATGGTCCGGCTGGTGCGGCCTGCTGCTTTGCGTAGTCGCCTTGAACCTTCTCGTGTGGACACAACATTTTTTTTCCGCGCTGGTGTTGCTGCCGCTGGCCGCAGCCGTCCTTTGCGGACTGTGCTGGCTGGCATTGCTGTTGTTTGCCCTGGTGGAACGGCATTCCCTCGAGGAACGGACGGTGGGCGGCCTGAACGCTGTTTTCAGCAGCGTTATATTCCTGGGCATTTGCATCGTGCTCTATCTCTTTCTCGGTGCCTGGAATGCGTCCTGGGACCTTACCGAAGAGGGCCGGCGCGACCTGTCCGATCAGACCGTCCGTGTATTGCAGGCCATGAACATGGAAGTGGAGGTACTGTGTTTTTTTCTGCAGGTGGAAGAGGAACTGGTCGCCATCGCGCAGGACAAGACGTTGCGCTTCATCGAGCAATGCCGCCGCTACACGCCCCTGCTCAAGGTGGAAGTGCTGGATCCCACGGTGGACCGCGCACGGCTGGAAGCCATGAAAATAACCCATGCCTCGGTGCAGGGAACCATCGTGCTGCGCGCCGGTGAACGGCAGCGTGTCATCACGTTGACAGGGGGCAGCCCCCGCCTGGAGGAGCGCGATTTTACCAACGCGCTCATTAATGTGCTGCGCACGTCCGAGCCGACGGTGTATTTCATGACCGGCCATCACGAACGCGATATCATGGATGAAGACGCGCAAAAAGGCGCCAGCACGTTCGGCAATCTGTTGCGCGGCGAGTCGTATAAGACCGAACGGCTGGCTATCAAAATCAGCGATCCGGAAATTCCCGCGGATGCGGATGTCATTGTCATCAATTATCCGTCCGCGGACTTTCACCCTGTTGAGATAGAGGCACTGGACACCTTTGTCATGAACGGCGGCCGCCTCGTGCTGCTGATTGATCCGTGGCGCGCACCCGCAGGCAGCGGCAGTGCGAAGGAACAGCTCCGGCCTTATTTCGAAAGGCGGTTCGGCATCCATATCGGCAGCGACCTGGTGGTCACGGACCAAAGCAACAATATATGGCAAGCCGAACTCACCGTGGACAACACCCCCTTCGAAGGGGTGGAAGAGGGGTTCATGTCCTATCGAGGCGCTTACAACCTGCTGCACCCCATAACCCGGTCCTTTGATCAGTCCATCTTGCTGCAGGCCATGCGCAGCGTATCCGCCGCCCCTGATGCACCGGAGGGCGTCGCGGCGGTGGAACTGTTGCGCACCCCCCCGGATTTCTGGGCAGAATCCGATACCGAAAAACTGCTGCAGACCGGACAGGCCAAACGGGATGAAGGAGAACGCAAGGGCCCCATACCCATCGCCGCCGCCGCGGTAATGTCTCTGGATAAAACCCAGAACCCGCACGGACGCGCGGATGCGCGCGTCGTAGTGGTCGGCGATTCCGATTTCGCCTCAAACGCCAATATTATTGTTCCCGGTCATGTCAATTTTCTGTTGAACACGTTCGCCTGGCTCACGGAAAGCGAAGACCTCATCGCCATCCGTCCCACCGGTCGCGATTCCCTGCCGCTGCTGTTGACACCGCTTCAGCAGCGCGCCATTGCGTGGGTCGCCATCATGTTCACCATCCAGGTGGTGTTGGTTGCGGGCTCTGCCACGTATCTGCTGCGGAGACGCCACCAATGAAAGCGCGTCACAGCCTGTTTCTCGTGTTGGTACTCGCCCTGTTGATTGGCTTGTATGCGGGCACCCGGTATCGCGACCAGCACCGGGCGGAGCAACTCCGGGTCGCCCGGCAGGTCTTTTCCTTCGCCGATGCAGACATCCAACGCCTTTCCATCAAACGCGTTGGAGAAGAGGCTTCCATTGCCGAGCGGCTTTCCGAAACGGACTGGCATATTACAGCGCCCAATCCGACCATCCCCCCTTTCCATAGCATGTGGAACCGGGTTGCCGGGCGTCTTGCCACACTTTCCAATGAACACACGGTACTTGAGTCCCCCTCCGACCTGGCGCCCTACGGCCTTGACACCCCCGCTCTCGAGATTGAGGCTGTATTGTCCGGGGGAAGTTCCATCCGCTTATGTTTCGGTGATGTGGAGCCGACCCAGCGCTGCCGGTATGCGCGTGTAGACCAGGGCTCCCTGTTCCTGGTCGGTGTCGATACATTTTTTGAATTGAATCGTTCGTTATATGATTTGCGCCACCGTTATCTGGTTGAAGACAGAGACGTGCCGTTGCTCCAACTGGAATTTGCCTGGATATGGACAGGTCCTCCCAAGGAAGAACAGGGACGCCGCATTGAGACCGGCGATGAATCGATAACCATCATGGTGGAACGCGCCTCGAAAGAAGCCCCCTGGCGCGTGGTGGCGCCTTTCCAGGCCCTTGCCCGCCATGAAAAAGTGGAAGAAGTGGCGACAGCACTACAATTCGCCGTGGGCAAAGAGTTCATAGACCGACCGGAGAACCTCGCTGATTATGGACTGTCCCCTGCCAAGGCGCGCATCAGTTTCCCGGACCCCAAAAGCGGCAAGCGTAAGACCCTCTGGCTGGGTGCGGCGGAGGAATCCACGGAACACCCGGGGCTCTTTGTCAAAATACTGGACCAGGACGGTGTCTTCGTCATTGAATCCCCCCTCTTGAACCTGTTGCCGACGACCCCGGTGGCATGGCGCGACCTTCGGCTGCTTACGCGGCGCGTGTCCGATATCAAGGAACTCATTTACACGCGCGGTCCCGGCCGTTTCGTGTTGGATAAGGCACCCGACGGCGCCTGGCGTCTGGCGGAACCCGCCCTCGAAGCCTTGAACGCCCTGGCCATTAACGCCTTCCTTACTTTCATCAAGGAGGTGGAAGGCGACGATTTTGTGGAAAACGAAGGCGTCCAGAAACTGTTTGAATCACCGGAGACCCGCATTGCCCTTCATTTCGACGACGGATCCACGTCCGAGATACTCCTGGCGCGAAACACCGAAGAACCGGAAAAATGTTACGCACGCCAGGATAATGGCGCGGTTGTATCCTTGAGCGGGGTGGCCGTGGATATGTTGCATATTGACGAAAATACATTCCGGTCGCTCGAAGTACTGCGTTTTTCAAAAACGGATATTCGCGACCTTACCCTTCTTTACGGGGGCCGGAAATATGAGCTTACGCGCCGGCACAATCTGTGGGTCGCCACAGCGCCGGAAAACTTCCAGATAAAGAATCAATCCGATATCGGCGCCGTGATCAATGCGGTCTGTCCGCTGCGCGCGTCAGGCATCGCTGACACCGAAGACAGCAGTGCCGACCCGGCGAAGTACGGTCTGGATAATCCCGTATTGGTCCTCACGATAACCCCGGAACCCTCGGCTCACGCTGAGGCGGTAACCCTGGAAATCGGTGGCGTAAATGAAGATAATCCGAGCGAACGGTTCGCGCGCAGCAGCATGCGAACCGGCATCTACAAAATCAACCAGGAAGTAATGGACAAACTGCGTGAAGCGATGCGTGAATTCCAGTAAGCGCCACTGGGCAGCATTTTAGAGCATGGTCTGCGCGTAGTTTCCTACCCGGAACCCTCATGAAGTTAATCACCCTGGACCAAGTGCCCTCTCACCATTTGGTTTACGATTTCCGCGATGTATCGTGGCGTGGATTAATTTATGTCGGTCTCGCCTTTTCAGGCATGACCGCTTTCATACTGCTCCCCAAGGGAAGCGGCCTGTCCAG
>JAKLHG010000388.1 GCA_022710255.1 Candidatus Hydrogenedentota bacterium | reverse complement strand
ATAGGCGCACGCCACAGCGATACGCCGCTGCAGCGTCAGGCTGGGACTATCGCCGCGCAGTCCCGCCCCGCGAACAATACACCACTCCGCTTCCCCTGTGTCTTCGGCAAAGGCATGGGTCAGAATCAATACTTGGACAGCGGCGAAAGACATTGCCCCACTAAGTACAACGAAGAACACAACCGTCTGGATGCTCCACTGGTGAAGACGGGTAAAAGACAGCGGCGACCCGCCGGTGTACACTGACCAAGCAACCAGTGCAAACCCCGCGATGCCCGGCAGCAGCGTGCCCGCATTCATCCCGCCGGCAATGACGAGCATCAGCATCGTGTCGGCTATGCCCAGCATACCCAGGCCAAACAAGAATTTCTTGCCCGGGGTCATGCCCTTGCATCCCCCCGGGGGTCGACCGGAATACTCATTCGGGGAAAGCTCCTGGCGCATGATGGTAGTTGGTGATAATCAGCTCGTAAATCCGGCCCCGCCGTGTAGCGTCGCTATTGATGGTTCGTCTGGCCATGACCCGTTCAATGGTAAAACCTGTGTATGCCTTTTCAAAAAAATCGTCTTCTGCCCTTTCGTTTTTCGGGTCTGAATTGCTCATCATCAACTTGGCGCCGCGGGCGTCCAGTTCCCGGAAAAACGCGGCAAGACGCTCCTGCTCTCCGTCGTTGAACGGCGTCGCCGCATAAGACGTAAAATATGCGGTACCGCCGAGGGGGCGATAGGGCGGGTCAAAATAGACAAAGGTGGCATCATCCACGAACTTCCCACTGTCTTCAAAATCGGCGGTGCGGATTTCCGCCCGCTGCAAGACCCATGAGACCAGCCTCAGGTTTGATGCGTTACAAATCGTGGGGCGCCGGTTCCGCCCGAATGGCACATTGAACAAGCCCCGGGAATTTACCCGGAACAATCCGTTAAAGCAGGTCTTGTTCAGGAACAGGAGTTGAGCCGCGCGCACCACCCCGGGCATGGAGATGGCCGACGTGTCTGTTCCAGCTCCAACTTCATTAAAGGCATCCCGTCCCCGGTAAAAGTATTCCCTTTGTCCGTCCGGAGACAGGGCGTGATACTCCCTTTCCATATTCCCCAGGACCTCAATAACCTCTTCCACGCGCCTCTGGATGGTTTGGTATGTCAGAACAAGATCCGGGTTGGTGTCCAGTAGCAGATATTCTTTGAGCGAACACGCCTGCGCCAGGTGAAAAAAGACGGCGCCGCTTCCGAGAAAAGGCTCAATATACCGGACAATACCGCCCGTTGTCAGTCCCGACGGGAAACGCTTGCATAGTTCCGGAAGCAACTGCGACTTGCCTCCCGCCCACTTGAGAAAAGGACGCGCACGGGCTGCTGAACCGCTTAACGCCGGCATGCCGACCACTCGATAGATTGCACAATAATTTTCCTGAACTCGGGTGGTTCCGTGGATTTGACATCGTGACCCAGCGCGAAATAAACACAACGGGCGTTATGGTAGTAATGCGTTGCCAGCATCGGCTCGGCCACGGTATGTCCACCCCGTTCTTCATTGGCCGTCATAATTACATGCATATCCGGACGCATCAGCAGGTTGAAATACAGTTCATCATTGGTGATGAAGGGTTTCACCCCCTCAACGATGGGATGCGTCTCATCGGCCACATCAACCCTGAATTCATGATACGGTCCGTGCGTGGATTTGCCGTCCACCCACATGGCGCCTAAGATATCAATGGAATCGCGCCACTGCTGCACATTCGCCACCGCGAAATGAAGAACGACCAGGCCGCCCCCCCCTTTGAGGAATTCCGCAATACCCTGCTTCACCTCCTCGGGCGGGTCGCCGTTTTCCGCTTTAAGCTGTAACAGCAAAACTACATCGTACTGTTTCAGGTTGTCCAGCGTCAGGTCCCCGATGTTTTCCGTTACCGTCACCGCTACACTGGGATAGTTTTCCCCGATATCGCGCAACACGTCGTCCATGACCGGCTCGTTGTGCGCGGCCGTGCCCACCCACAGGCATTTCACGGGACCCGGCGCAGCAGGCTGCGCGACGGTAACGCCTGAAAGAAATACCGATAGCACAAATGTCATTATGACCGGCAGGAAGAGTGCATTTTGTTTCATGTGCTGTCTCCTTGTAGTTGTTTTTCATGGCGGATAGAATCCAGAGCCTGAACATCATATCACATGACCATCATCTGTTAAATCTCCGGGGCTGGGCCCTCTAAAAGCGTGCAGGGATGAACGCCGAAACCCCTTTGGAATTCTTGTCGGGGCTCGCTGTAAATTTTTAATTCAAACAAAAGTTTGAATAAATTTCTATGGGCCGCGTCTATGTTGATTGAAAGGCCACGAAATCAAGGGCCTCCTTAACCAGTTGAATACAGTAAAGACAGGCACTCATCATAACACGGTTCTGCCAGCCGGGCACTGCCCATGTTCAGAGCATGGAAGCAGAACGCCCGGGGGCATTACGAAAACAGGAGATTGAAACATGAAGCACAAGGTTATCGCGTTTGTCGCAATTCTGGCAGTTTGTGCGCTGGTGGCCGCGCCGTATGCGGAGGCACGCAGTCCTTTTGGAATGCCCCGCATGGGTGGCGGACGCAGCGGGGGTCTGGGCCTTCCCGGATTATCCCGGGGCAACAGCCCCTTTGGCGGCCGCCCGGGCCTTTCCCGGGGGTTTGGCTCCATGGGCAACCGCAGCGGCTTTGGCGGTTTTCCCGGCCTGGGCATGCCTTCCATGCCCCGCTTTGGTAATGATCACTACTCCATGTCCAAAGCGGTTCGGGATGTAGGCATCGCCCACGCGGTCGTTGGCCTGGTCGGCATCATGGCCAACGCGGCCCAGGCCGAGCGTTGCGTCGCGGTTCCCGCAGGCCACTGGGAGCGCCGCGCGGTCGTGGTGCAACCCGAGCGCTATGAGCAGTACCAGGAATGGATTCCGGAGCTTTATGATTCCCGGACCGGAGTGAAGATAGGCGGCGGATATTATGAAACCCGAAGCCGCCTGGTTCCCCAGGTCGTCCAATATCAGGATGTCTGGGTAACCCCATAACCCACGCCCTCTTCCCCACGCGTTCCCGGTGAGGCCGGTCTTAACCGCCCGAGCCGGGGACGCTCTTTTTTTTCGCGAAGAACATTGAACTGCCAGAAACGAATAAGCTTTTTCAGTTGCCCTGCCAACTGAAAAACTTCGTTGGACTAAACGCAAACAAGAAAACAGAGCAAAACAGGGACTGACTGCCAAATAGCCCACGACCGTTGCATATATGCCATTCGGCAGATACTGCTATTTGGTTGTCTGTCCCTGTTTTGCGGGCACACGAGTAATTATCCACGGCGAAGCCGTTTAGTCCAACGCAGGCACGGAGACTCCCTTGAAAGATGTGTCGCCGCCCTCCCCCCTGGCTGTATCATGCGTTCTTCCGGGCTGAGGAATGCAGGCTGAATTTCGGTTCAGGCGCCAGAACTTTTTTGGGCGGCGCGTAGTTTCAGTTCCCGCTTGAGAATCTTTCCTGTTGGACCTTTGGGTAGTTCGGCCAGCACTTCAATGTCCCGGGGCCATTTGTATCGGGCGATACGCTGTTGCAGGTACTCATGGATTTCTTCCGGGGTAATGGTTTCACCGGCGAGAGGGGACAAATAGGCTTTCACCTCTTCTCCGCGCGCCGGGTCGGGCACACCTACTACGGACACCTCGAATACTTTGGGGTGGGCATAGAGGACCTCTTCGATTTCACGGGGATAAATGTTCATGCCGCCCCGAATAATGATATCTTTCTTCCGGTCCACAATATAGAAATACCCGTCCTCATCATACCGTCCCACATCCCCGGTATGGAACCATCCGTCAATAATGGCCTCCTGTGTGGCCTGCGGCCGGTTCAGGTAGCGTTTCATCACATTGTGGCCGCGTATGACAATTTCGCCAACGTCATTGACGCCGCCAAAAGAGCCATCGTCCATCTTGATGCGCATTTCAACGCCCCAGATAGGCTTTCCGATGGAGCCGACCCGCACCTCTTCATCGGCTGCCGTAAAAGAACTGATTGGGCTGGTTTCCGAAAGACCGTACCCTTCCAGCACCACAATGCCATGGCGTTCCCGGAACCGGCGGTGGGTTTCCTCCGGCAGCGCTGCCCCCCCGGAAACCGCCATACGAATGCTGCTCAGGTCATAATCAAACTGCTTTTCCGTATTCAGCATAAAAAAGTACATAGTGGGCACGAGGGCAACCACCGTGACGTGATCCCGTTCTATCACTTGCATCGCTTTTTCGGTTTCAAAGCGTGGCAGCATGGTCATTCCCACACCCCCCAATATGGACGCATTCATCATACAGGTTTGCCCAAAAGAATGAAACAAAGGCAGCGTGACGAGTGCCACATCTTTCGGTGTCAGATGTAAAATAC
>JAKLHG010000387.1 GCA_022710255.1 Candidatus Hydrogenedentota bacterium | reverse complement strand
ATACCCACGGCAAGGCATAGCATACCAGACACGCCGGCCACGCCGAACCCCGGAATAAGGAAGATTTCGGCCACCAATAAAAGCAGGCCCACAATCACCAGCAGCAGGTCCAGCCATTCCGCCAGGCCGATGACCAGCCGGGAGCCAAAGTAAATCGACAGGCATACGCCCCCCAGGATACCCGGCAGGCCGAATCCGGGCGTTTTAAACTCAATATAAACGCCGGCTATACCGCACAGCAGCAGGAGCCCGGAAATCATTGGGCTGGTCAAAAAAGCGAACAAGGCTTCTGACCAGGTCATTTGAATCCGGACCAGGGGCGCCTCGCCATATCCGAGTTTATCAAGCGCTTGCTCTGGTATTTCCGAGGAAAATTGTATCAACCCTATTTCCATCGCTTCGCGCGTGGTCAGGGTGAGCAGTTTCCCGGCGGGCGAAATAAGCCGGGCCGTGTCTGGAAGCCCTTCGATGCCCGATAGGCGTTCGGTGTCCTCCCGGGTCTCTTCTGTTGCCTCATTTTTATCCTGCGGCGGCGAGGATTCTGTCGGAGAGGAGCCGCCGGTCAGGCTGCGTACGGCTTCCTGGATGGTGCGCAAGGTTTCGGTCGTGTCGGGCTGGGCAAACTGAATTACCATGTTTCCGGGGAGTGAGTTCGTTTGTGGCGCGATTTTGGGGGCACAGGCGTGACTTTCCACTACCTTGCCCTTTTCCACCTTGTAAACGCGGTAAGTCCCGTCCGTTTCCTTGGAGCCATAGAGCTCAATGGACGCGTCCACCATTGCTTCGCCAATCAGCGGGTTGTGGCCTTGTTCTTCGCCGAGCGCGCGGTATTTCGCGCGAAGAAAGGACATGGATTTCTCATTCATTTCCTCGGTCATTTCCACGCCCGGGGAAATGGGCGTGGAAGCGCCGATATTGACACCGGGCGCCATGATTATATGGTCGCAGGAGTAGGCGATAAGCGCACCGGCGGATATGGCGCCGCGGCCGGTGATGAAGGCGATTGTCGGAACCGGCGCGCTCAGAATGGCATTAGCGATATCCATGGCGGAATCCACCCGTCCTCCATAGGTGTCGATGACAAACATGACCGCCTTGGCGCCTTCCGTCTCTTTATTTATGGTCCTTTCCACCAGCACGCTGATACCGTCGAGAATATCACCTTCAATGGGGCAGAGTGCGACAAAGCCGGTTTCCCCGGCGGCGACTTCCGGAAGAAAGTCAAGATTACACGAAAGAAATAGAAGAGACAGGAAAAGGAATCCCGCGATACTTCTTGCAGACATATACGTTTTCTCACGATTACGGCAGTATGTCTTCATACAAGACTCTTTCAGGAAAATACACAAGGTTAAAATCACTATAGTACAGATTATGTTCTCATTGTACTCATAAAACGTCCCTAAAAGGAAATGTGAAAGGAAAAGGAATCCGAGGAAAAAAAAACCGCCGCAAAAGCGGCGGAATTGTATTGTCGGCAAAAAAGGTTAACGTTTCGAAAACTGGAACCGTTTGCGCGCGCCGGGACGTCCGTATTTCTTGCGTTCCACTTCGCGGGCATCGCGAGTGAGCAACCCGGAAGAGCGGAGTGCCGTGCGCATGTTCTCGTCATTTTCAACGAGGGCGCGGGCAACACCCAGGCACAGGGCGCCTGCCTGACCGGCGAGTCCGCCGCCAGTGCAGATGGCCCGGACATCCATGCTCTGCTTTAACCCCACCGTTTCCAGAGGCTGCACCGCCATCTGAACCAGGGTATCCCGGGCAAGGTATTCGTCCACCGGACGGCCATTGACCGTAAAAAGACCGGAACCAGGTTTAATACGCACCCTGGCCGTAGCACGTTTACGACGGCCAAGAGCCACAATTTCGTTTGTTTTTGCGTCTATCACAGTATCTTTTCTCCAGTAGAAAGCCAATTATTCAACGATGAAGGGTACAGGGTTTTGGGCTTCGTGCGGATGGTCCGCAGTCGCATATATACGGAACTGGCGTGCCAGCTTGCGTCCAAGACTATTGCCGGGAAGCATGCCTTTAATGGCGATTTCCAGCGCACGCGTGGGATGCTTGCGCATCATGGCATTCAGGCGGATTTCCTTGAGCCCGCCGGGATACCCCGAATGCCTGTAGTAGGTCTTCTTTTCCATCTTCGTGCCTGTGACACGAACCTTGGATGCGTTCACAATAATAACGGGATCACCGCAATCCAGGAAGGGTGTGTATTCGGGTTTATATTTGCCGCGCAGCAATTTGGCGGCCTCAGCGGCAACACGGCCAAGGGACTTGCCTTCAGCGTCGATGATGCGCCATTGCTTCTTAACAGCCCCTTCTGTGGGGACAAATGTTTTCACAAGGTTATCCTCCCATGGGAAGTATGTATTCAGGACTAATTGGAAATACAAAGCAGATTACATGTAACGGGGTGTGTAATGATAACAAAAAAGGAGAGGCAATTCAAATTTTCATTGCACAGGATAAACGATGAGCCGCTTAGACTCCGTAAAGAAGTACCCCCATCCCGTTCCCAAGGCATTGGCACGTGATTCTGTTTCGCATCCTGAAACTGCCTGGGAAAGAAAAGGCATTCGTTCTGGCGGGGATACCTCGTATAAAGGGCCGTTGCCACCCTTTCGGGTGCGGCAACGGCCTGACACGATAACCACTGTCCCCGTTCTTGTAGCAAGCCCTTGCGGGCAATCTGTTACATCTCCGGAGCGGAACGGTTTTGCGGAACTTAGAACTTAAGTATGGCCATCCAGAAAAGATAGGCGGAGGTGTCGTCATCCGTACCACCACTATACTGGGTACCATAGAAATGGAGGAAACTGCCATCGGTAAGGCCATCATCCGGGAAGAGGACATTGCCGAACAGGCCGATGGTCAAGTCCGGCGAATATTTATACATAATATAGCTGGCGATTTCCCATCCCAGGTCATCACTGCCTTCATCGGTCCAGAAACTCAGATTCGGCGCAACATAAACGCGGTTTCCGCCCACTTTGATGGACTTGGGCGGATTAAAGGGCTCATCCGCCCAGTTCTTGGACACGCGCATGTTGAGAAGCACCTTTTCCGTCAACTGAAGTTCCAAACCGGCGCTGAGTTGAATAAAATTGGACAGCCAACTGTTGTCATTGATCGTCCACGAATAATTCCTGTCGCTGAACAAGCGGTTAAAAGACACGCTCGCTTCCGGTTCGTAGAAGGGATTCAGCCATTCCTGGAAACTGACATCGCGGTTATCCTCTCCCTGGAAATAAACGCCCATGATGAACGGTCGCGGCTTCCAGGTTATATCTTCGAAAGTGTAGCCGAGAATGGCTTCCCCGCCCCAATTGTCGTACTTGGCATCATTATCGCCGTAGAAGATTCCCCCGTTGTTGAACATCGCGCCAATGTGTTCCGCGTCACCAAACTGGTAGGCCGTTTGAAGACTGTAGTCGAACCCGGCGTGTTTACCCAACAAATGTATGCCAAGCGTGTGCAGTTTAGTCGAACCGAAATGCCGCCCGAGCAATGAATTCACCCAGCTGCCAAGGGCCGTAGACTCGCCCGTTTCGATATCCGTATTGTCATGCACATATAACCAGTACGCGGACATGGAGAGGGGTTTAAAGCCGGTATAGGTGCCCCAGATACCATAGAGGTTTTTCTGGTCATCAAACAATTGCATGCTGTCATTATGTTTCGCGGCGAAAGCGTCTACCGTATAATTTGTCCCCGTATACGTGAGTCGTATGGCGTCATGAGACAGATACTGGGAAGGGGTCAGCATGTTTGACAGCAGCCAGCCGTTGCCGAAAAGAAGTTCCTGCCGGCCGACGCGCAAGGTTAATGGGGTGTCACAAATCCGCCGCATTTCGATGTACGCCTGATTCAATTGCACCTTGTCCGGGCCTTCGCCACGGCTATCCGCGCCGGTAAGATAGTCTGACCGGAAGCTCTCGCCGAATACATACCAGTCATAGAATTCGATAAAGGCCGTCACATTGTTTGTGAAATCCGCCTTGACATTGAGCTTTACAGAAGATTCATAACGGGTCCAATCCTTGCCATCGCTGTCCCATTTGAACAAGGACTTGGTGCCGGTGGATCCGATAGAACGCCAGGGAAGATAACCGCTGTCGATTCGGTTCACAAGAGGTTTCTGATCTTCCCATGCATTTATATACCAGCGGCCGCGGATACGAATTTCCCCGCCGACCGAGACTTGTGTTAATTCAGCGGAGGCTTCCCAGGCAAGCAGGCCCAAAAAACCGCAAAGCAAAAACAGACTGCATAGGCGGCGTGACGGCCTGTATTTTGATTCAAACAACATTCCCGCCACTGTTTCAAAACTTGACATGAATACATTCCTCCATCCTGGTTGATATCGCTTTTACAACCTGAAACAGAACGCCTTTT
>JAKLHG010000386.1 GCA_022710255.1 Candidatus Hydrogenedentota bacterium | reverse complement strand
GCATCGCCTATCTGCCCCAGGAACCCTCCGTCTTTCAACATCTTACGGTGCGCCAAAATCTACAGGCCATCCTGGAATACCAGTCCCTGAACCGGGCGGAACGTAACCGGCGTATTGATGGCGTGCTGGAGGACCTGAACATCACCCATTTGGCGAACAGCCTCGCCTACACGTTGTCGGGAGGTGAGCGCCGGCGCACGGAAATTGCGCGGGCCCTGGCGATTGAACCCCGGGTGTTTCTACTGGATGAGCCTTTTGCGGGTATTGATCCTATTGCCGTCGCGGACCTGCAACAGATCGTTGCCGGCCTTCGCGAAAAGGGAATTGGGGTTCTGATTACCGACCATAATGTCCGTGATACGCTTGCCATTACCGACTTCGCCTATATTATCAATGAGGGTGCGGTGTTGGCTTCCGGGGCTCCCGCTGATATTGCCGATGACCCGGTAGTGCGGAAAATTTATCTGGGGGAAAAGTTCAAACTGGATACCCTGTAGAAAAAAATGAGTTCCGGGCACTGTTTGTTAAGGAGGCGGCCGCTTTCCCATGGAACGATGGAGTCTTGCTGCTGCCGGGTGTTGTTTCAGCATCAGAATAAGGAAGCGGTTATGAACAGGCGAGGTTTTCTGGCCGGTACGGCCGCTGCCGCGGCGACGGCAGCCTTTGGACGGGAAGGTGTTTCCGAGGCCGGCCCTTCCCGGCGCTACCGGGCGTGCATTATCGGTGATTCAAAACAAGGCGGCTACGGGCACAGCTTGCACCTGGTCTGGGCGCTGCGCGATGATGTGGAGATTGTCGGCCTGTCGGATCCGGATGAAGCCGGGCGCGCCCGCCATGCTTGGGAATCGGGTGCCCAGCGGACGTACGCGGATTACCGGGACATGCTCGATAAGGAGCGTCCGGACCTGGTCGCCATCGGTCCCCGGTGGACTGTCAACCACCGGGACTATCTCATGGCCTGTGCGGAGGCAGGCGCCCATGGCATGCTTGAAAAACCGTTGACCCCCGACCTGGCCGCCGCCGATGAAGTCCACGCGGCCATGGAAGCCCGCCACCTGAAATGGGCCATAGCGTTTAACTTCCGCGCCTCACCGGAAATGGCGCTGGCGAAACGGCTGATTTTCGAGGAGGGCATCATCGGAGAGGTGCTGGAAGTGCGTGCACGGGGCAAGGAAGATCGGCGCGCCGGCGGTGAAGACCTGATTGTACTGGGGGTGCATCTCTTTGACGCGT
Source organism: Candidatus Hydrogenedentota bacterium (assembly GCA_022710255.1). Taxonomy (GTDB): domain Bacteria; phylum Hydrogenedentota; class Hydrogenedentia; order Hydrogenedentales; family CAITNO01; genus JAAYBJ01. The sequence goes on along the minus strand of JAKLHG010000386.1, from coordinate 3,184 downwards.
TGATTTATTTTCTTGGGCGGCCCTCCTGGTGCGCATCGACCATTCTGACAGAGGGTCATCCGGCCGGCCGTGATGACATCCGGGAAGCGACCGAATCCCTTGGCCCGATTGTGGGAGATACCCTGTATGCTACGTTTGGATTTAAGAGCGGCATACCGGCGTATTTCGCTTCCATGAAGAACCCGGAAACCGATTCGGGACGTTATGGAATGAACATTTACGGCAGCCGGGGCATGGCGACCATCCGAATGGATACGTATCCCATGACCGCTTACATAGAAGACCCTTCCTGGTCTCCTGTCGCCAAGGATGTCCAGTGGAAGCCATTGCCGGGCCTTCCCGGGGCATCCTCCAGGAAACCGGAACAGGTCGATCATTATGCCCCTATTGTTGATGACCTTATCGAGGCCATTGAACAGGATCGGCGCCCTGCGGTAAGCCTGTTGGACGGTCTCTATGCGACGGAAATGATACAGGCCATATGGGAAGCCCCCCTGCACGGCGGCCGCGTGGACATGCCGCTCAAGGAGCGTTCTCATCCGCTGACACGCTGGTAACGCTTTTTTCGCGGAACTGGAACGCTCTGAGTGAATGAAAAAACGGACGGTCAAGGAATAGGAAATGCAGCAGGGGTGTTTAAAAGTAAACCGCGCGCGCAGACCTGTGGGAGCCGGAGAATGCAACGGCGGTTTTTGCAGGTTCTGCGTGTCACTGGTCAGCCGTATGAGGGGAGGGTATGCTTCAAAAGACAGCGTTTTGAAAAAGGGATGGCAGTGCCCTGGAAGTTTAGTGTGTAGGATTAACGTGTAAATGTAACTCACGGAGGATGACGATTCATGGCAAAAATCACGTTGCACGGCAACCCGTTTACCACCTGTGGTGAATTGCCTAAGACAGGAACGAAAGCGCCCGCGTTCAAGGCGACCGGCAAGGACCTGGGTGACTTTGAATATCCGACCGGCGGCGCGGTGGTTCTCAACATATTTCCCAGCGTGGATACGCCCGTCTGCGCCGCAGCCATGCGGCGGTTTAACGAAGAAGCGAGCGCACTAAAGGATACGAAGGTTCTTTGTATTTCCATGGACCTCCCTTTTGCGTTCGGGCGTTTCTGCGGCGCGGAAGGGTTGGACAATGTGATAAGCCTTTCCGCATTCCGAAACCCGGAGTTTGGCGCTGCGTACGGCGTCACCATCACCGACGGCCCCCTGGCCGGTCTCTTTGCGCGTGCGGTGGTTGTAATTGACGCCGGCAACACGGTTGTCCACGCCCAGCTGGTTCCCGAAATCGCCCAGGAACCGGATTATGACGCCGCATTGAAAGCGATCGCGGGATAACCAAATCCCGTTGTGCCTTTCCTGGCTTTTCCGATGGTCCGAAAAGGTGGTGGCTCGTTTATTTTGGGCCTGTCTTGCATTCATGTGCTTTTCAGAATAGTAACTTCCCGTGCCGCAATATCACAGGAATGACACTGTTACCCTGAAGACGCCCCTTTTCGAAACCCGTATTCCGGGCGCGTCCCGGTCCGGTGGCATAACCCTTGCAATGGATCGTTGTCATTCAGGCCCTGATGCAGCCTATTATAATTCCGGCATGCGCCTCTGATACACTGAAGTACGCGGTTGCCTTGCAAGAAAGAAGATTTACCGCGTCTTTGTTAAAGGACCACGGGCTTATGAAGCATGTACGGTTAATGGGCCGGGGCGGGCAAATCGTGTTGTCGGTCTCCGTCCGGATTCTTGTCGTTTCGCTATGCGGTTTTATCGCCGGATGCGACCTGTATGATGAAGTCAATGTCAGTGAAATCGCAAACCCGGTAAAACGTGCTTTCGAAGGGCGCCTGACCTATTCCACGGGGGAACTTCCCTACCGGGTGTTGATTGGCGATATTAACCAGGACAGCTTGAATGATATCGTAACCCTGGATTGGCAGGGGGAGACCGCTTCCGTGGCATTGGCGAAGAGCGGGGGGTATGCGCCTCCTGAAATGTATGCTGTCGGCGCCACGCCGCGCGATGGGGTTCTGACTGATATTGACGGGGATGGCATGCTGGACATCGCTGTGGCCAATGAATCGCTGGACTGGGTTACCTTGTTGTTTGGAAACGGGGACGGAACGTTCAGCGAGGCCACGGGTCTGGCCCTGCCGGAAGGCTCCCTGCCGGGTGAAATTATTGATGCGGATATAGACGGCGATGGCATTGTGGACCTGCTTACGTCCGACAGCGGCAACAGCACCCTGACCTTGCTGAAAGGCGAAGGAGAGGGCGCTTTTTTAGAGCCACAGGAAATTCCGCTTTCTTTCCAACCGTCCGGACTATGGGCGGGTCAACTGACTGAGGATGCGCCCGCGGAAATCGTGGTGGTGGACTCTGCGGGCAACGCCCTGCACTTGCTGCGCTACAACGGGGTTCAATATGAAGAGCAAGCCGTGCTGCCGTGTGGTGCGGGACCGCGTACCCTTGTGGCTGTCGATTTGAATTTGGACACCCGGCTCGATTTTCTTGTGAGCAATTTGAAGTCGAATGACCTTTCCATCCTCTACGGCATGGAAGGGGGAGGGTACAGCATGGAGACACGCTTATCCTTTCCGAGCCCGGTCTCCCGAATCGCGGCGGGGGATTTTACGGGGGATACCGTCCCGGACATTGCGGTGCTGCTTTTTGACAAAGTCGGGGAAGACCGGAAATCCGCCGGGGTGTTTTGCACGGTTCGGGGCGACAATACAGACGGTTTCAAAGACCTGGCGGTGTATGGCGCCGGGTGGGGCGCCATGAGCCTTTCCCTGGCGGACATGAACGGAGACGGCGCCCCCGACATCTGTACGGCCGACCTGGCGAGGAATACGGTGTCCCTCGCATTTAACCGCGGTGACGGTACTTTTGAGTCTGAGCGTCGCTATGACCTGGGCGACCGGCCCAAGGCTGCGGTCCTTGCTGATTTTAACGGGGACGGTGCCTTGGATATTGCGGTCATCAACCGGGGCGATAACACCATTTCCGTTATGGGCAATGATGGCCAGGGTGTATTCAAATCGCTGAGCAAGATTACCCTGACGGCCCTTCCGCTTGCCCTGGCAGCGGGAGAACTGAACGGGGACGGCAAGCAGGATCTCGTAGTAGCCATGACCGGGCAATATGCAATCCGGGTATTTTCCGGCATTGGCAATGGCCTTTTTCAGCCGCCG
>JAKLHG010000385.1 GCA_022710255.1 Candidatus Hydrogenedentota bacterium | reverse complement strand
GTTTCACGAGGCCGTAAAAGATCCCGAAACCCGCATGGGTATTTGGATTGGCCCGGATGTGCCTTTTTTAACGGACGACCTTATGAAACGGGCGGACGCATTGATGGATATGGCGGAAGCGGCGGTCGCTCATCGTCCCGAGGTGCTTGAGCGTGTGCGTATTGCGCGCCTGTCCACGGATTTTACCATTATGGAACGCATCCGCGCACTCGGCAGCGCCGCCTTTGACTATGATCACAGCCGGTTCACGGTCATGCCGTCCGTGGATTTCAAGCAAAGGGCGGAGCGTTTTTTTGAGACGGCGGAACGGCACGGCCTGCTATGCATCCGGGAAAGTGGCGGCGAACTGGCGAACTACAAGCAGACCATTCTCGCTTATATGGAACCCCGTCAGTTGACGCCCCGGGAACCCTTCGAATTGCCTGCGAAGGCGGCGCCAGGCATGGCCTATCGATATTACGAAGGCCAGTTTGACGTGTTGCCGGATTTCACTACTTTGGCGCCGACGGAAGAAGGCACCGCACAGTTAATGAATTTAGCGCCTGTGCAGGAAAAGAACGCGTCCGCCTATGCCCTTGTTTACGAAGGGTATATCCGGATTCCGGCTGACGGTATTTATACCTTCAGCACCCGTTCCAATGACGGCAGCCGCTTATATATTGGCGATACGCTCGTGGTGGATAACGACGGGTTGCACGCGGAAACAACGGCAACCTCCTTTGAGGCCCTCAAGCAGGGGTATTACCCGCTCCGGGTGGCCTATTTTCAAGCCGGCCAGAATGCGGCCTTGACCGTGCAGTATGCAGGGCCTGGGGTGGCCTATCAGGAAATTCCGGCGGATTGCCTTTTCCACGATGCGCCGTGATGCACCGGCCTCAATACATCCGGACATTTTCTTTTTTCTGCGGCAGGCGGTACAGGTCCGGGCTGGGCTCCTTGTGGCGCCTGTGTCAAATAGTGCGGAATAATGCATCGAGAGGTGGACTTTGTGGGTATGAGGCGTGTTGGAACCGGCAGGAAACCGTGATGTATCTGCAATATATGTAAATAAATTAAAATGAAGAAGCATGCCGCGCGTGTTTGGATATTGGAATAAGAAGTGTCTGTATTTATATTGCCCTGCGAATGTCAAAGGCTTGGAAAATATAGTTCGGGCCTCGCGGGTTCGGTAGCAGTCCCGGCCGGGAACTTCCCGGTGCTGCCAGAAAGGACAAGAGAGTGAGGGGGCGGCTATTCCTTTTCTATTTTCAGCTCGCATTTATGGTATACTTAACGGACACTATGTTTTCTTTAACACGCGCTTAGGGGATGATAGGATTCATTTCCTTTTCTGGGAACGACTTTGGCGTGAAAAGCGAAATCAGTTGAAAATTATGTAACAGACTTGCGTTAGCGCATAGGAATATGGTTATTTTTTTTGGTGAACCCTTTCGGTACCGCTGACCAGACTAAGGAGCGCTCTTGCTGTTCCAGTTCGGAATAACCGGATGAAATACCGATGAATCAAAAGGGAAATGAATGCATGAGCAGAATATTGATTGTTGATGACGATGTGGACTTGGCAGAACTTGTCAAGGTAAAACTCACGAAGGAAGGGCACCAGGCCTTTGTGATAAATACCGGCCAGGGCGCGTTCGAATATGCCAAGCAAATCAAGCCCAACATCTGTCTTTTGGATATCATGTTGCCGGGAGTTACGGGCTATCAGATTTGCCGCAAAATCCGCAAGGATCCCGAACTGTACCAAATAGCGGTATTGATGTTGACGGCTCTTGGAGAAGAACCTGAAATTATTCATGGCATGGAGCAGGGTGCGGATGATTATCTTGTCAAACCGTTTAAACTGGAACGGCTTATGGACAAGATCGCGTCGTTGAATGTCCTGTTGAAATCACTGAATCAACGGCACCGTGTCACCAATCTGGTGGGTACGGATGCGTTTAAACGGGAATTAAACCATTATCTTGCCCGGGATGCCGCCATTGCGTGTATTTACGTGGATGTCGTGGGTTTTGAAGCGTATTGCAAAAGCCGGGGACATGAAGGGCAGGACCGGGTTTTAAAATGGGTAAGCAATTTACTCGTGGAACAAACGAAAGCGCTGTCCTGTTATGAGTCCACGGTGGCCCACATGGGCCGACAGCATTTCGTCATCATGATGAAGCTGGAAGATTATGAGCGGTATTGCAATTCGCTGGCGCATACATTTGACAACGAGGTGAAGCAACTGTATACCACCCAGGAAGTTCAACAGGGGTATATCCTGGTCAGCGGCGCCGAAGGGCGGGATGTGCCCGCGCCCCTTATGGCGCTGGCCATTGGTGTCGCCCATACCCAGTTCCGCAGTTACAAGAGCGGCAAGAAAATATTTGAAATTCTGGCGCAAGTCCGTCAAAAGGCGCAGCCGAACAACAGCGGCAGTGTTATTTTTGTGGACAGGCGGCGAACCGACCGGTAGTGAGCCGACGGAGTATGGGCCTGCCCGGGGGAACTGGCCCGCATTTTCTTTCGGTCATGTACCCCCCCCGCCCGCAACGAATTCCGGGACGGCCTCCACCGCGATTCAGGATTAGTGATATCGCTTATCGTTTTCGCGTACGGCGGAGGCGGTCCCATTTTTTTGCTCGGTTGTTGTTATGCTTGGGCTGCGGGCAATGTCCGCGTTAGTTCATGGAGCGGACTGTTTTATGTCGGCCCTGTTCTTTTGTTCGGAAGGTTCACGATTTCTTGAAAGGAAAACAGGCGGCCTATGCTTTACACGACATTCGGCAACACCGGACTGGAGATTTCCCGCCTGGGTTTCGGCGGCATGCGGTTTGAGTGTCCGTCGGACACAGAGGGCATGGCGGAAGTGGTGTTGCATGCCTTTCGCCGCGGCGTGACCTATTTCGATACGGCGCCGGAATATTGCGATGATCAGAGCGAGACCATCGTCGGGATGGCCGTCCAGGAGATGAAAAAGTCGGGCCGTCCTTTTTACATTTCCACCAAGACCATGGCGTCCTCTCCAGATGACATCCGCAGGCAATGCGAATCTTCCCTGAGCAGGCTCAACGTGGACTGTATCGATTTTTATCATGTGTGGTGCCTGGTGAAGCCGGAAGACCTGCCCAAACGGAAGCGGGCGGGCGCGCTCGCAGCCTTTCAGAAGCTGAAGGAAGAGAAGCTTATCCGGCATATCAGCGTGTCAACCCATCTGGAACACCAGCATGTTGCCGACATGCTTGATGAAGGCGAGGGGCTTTTTGAAAGCATGCTGATTGGAATCAACGTGCAGAACTACCATTTGCGCTGTGCAGGGGTGTGGGCTGCGGCGGAACGCGGCATGGCCGTCGTGACCATGAATACCCTGGGCGGCGGCGTTCTTACCGACCACCAGGACCGGTTCCTCTCCGTCCTGCGCGATAGCGACACTTCCATGGTGGAAGCGGCCCTGCGATTCAACCTTTCCCTGTCCGGAGTGACCACGGCGCTGATCGGATGCAGGAACCGGGAAGACGTGGATGCCGCGGTGGAAGCCGTGGAAATCTTCAAGCCGCTCAATGAGGCGGCAATTGAAGAAATAAGCGATACGATGCGGCGCCAGTACAAGGAGTACTGTACCCAATGCGGCTACTGCAGCGGTTGCCCGGAGCATGTGCCCGTGGTCCGTCTCATGGAGACCTATAATTTAAGCATGCTGAATGGTATGGATGACGCGTTGAAGCACCTGCGGTATCATTGGAATACGCCTGATGTGAGAAAAGCGCTGGAGTCTTGCACCCAGTGCCGCCAGTGTGAAGAAGTGTGCACCCAGCAACTTCCCATTCTGGAGCGGTTCGCGGAACTGAAAGCCGCGCATGAGGCCGGGTTGAAGGGGTAAACCCGCTTACTCGCCTTGCTTCAACAGACGGATGGCGGCGTCATAGACCTCTTCCGGCTTGATGGCCGTGAGGAAAGGGGCGGCTTCCGCCGGTTTCAAGTTATGGCTGAGATTGGGCGGGCCGGCATACAGTACCCGGCAAGGGTTGCGGTAGGGGCCGTGTTTTTCCGGGGAGGTTCCCCCGAAGATGGCCACCACGGGAACGTCCATGGCCGAAGCAATGTGCATGGGCCCCGTGTCGCCGCCGACGAATAACGCGCATTGACGGACCAGGCAGGCGTAATGTTTCAGGCTTGGTGTTTCCGGGGCGATGTGGGGGTTGCGCCGACTTCGGGCGCATAGTTGTTCCACACAGGCGCGCTGGCCCGGACCCCAGGTGAGGAGCACTTCAAAGCGTCCATCGCACAACAGCAAATCGACGAGCTCCGCGTAATAGGGAATGGGCCATTGTTTTTCGGCGCGGTCGACGGGGGCATGGACGGCCACAATGCGCTTCGCGCCCTGGAACTCCCGCTGAATGTACCTGTCAATGTCCTCTTCCAATTCCTCGGGAAGGGCG